>JALYLK010000054.1 GCA_030774275.1 Actinomycetota bacterium | reverse complement strand
GGTCCGCGGACAGGTCCCGGGACCCGGTCGGGCTGGTCTTGGGCGGCGCCAGCAGGCCCGGCCGCTGCATCGCTTCGAGCCAGATCGCTCGGGCCTCTTCGCGGCCGGCGCCGCTCGGAAGGCGCTCGATCACCCAGGCTGCGCCGGCTCGCAGGTCGGCGCCGGCCAATGGGTGGGAGCCATTTGTAGTCTTCCCGGCCGTGGCGGCGTTCGATGCCCTTCGGCAAGCAGGTCTGTACGGACGGACGGTCGCCCGCGTCGCACAGCGCGGTTTTCGTGAGCGCGGCGGTGACCCCACGCTCGCGACAGAGCGGATCGTCTTCGTCGTCGGCTCGCCACGATCGGGGACGACGTTCCTCGCCGACGCGGTGGGCGCGCAGCCGGGTTTTGTCGATCTCGGCGAGGTCAGACCCGTCAAGGCGTCGATCGAACGCTGGACCTCGCTGCCCGAGGCTGAGGCGGCAGGCGAGCTGCGCTCAACGCTCGAGCGAGTTCGCCGTTTGAGCTTCGTTCGCGACCTGAGGCCGGTCGAGCAGACGCCGGAGCTCAGCTTCGTGGTCGGTGCCGCCGTGCGCGCGTATCCCGAGGCGACGGTGCTTCACATCGTCCGCGACGGGCGCGACGTCGTCTGCTCGCTGCTGGAACAGGGCTGGCTTGCGGACACGCGCGAGGGCGCCGACGACGCGGGCCTCCCGTACGGCGGGCACGTACGCCTGTGGGTCGAGCCGGAGCGGCGCGAAGAGTTCACACGCGCGAGCGAGGCAAGCCGCGCGGCCTGGGCCTGGCGGCGATATCTGACGGCCGCCAGGGCGGCGCCCGAGCAGACGTTCGAGATCCGGTACGAGCAGATCGCAGCCGATCCGGCGGCGGCCGCGGAGGAAATTGCAGGTCGGCTGCTGACCGACGCTGCGCCTCTTGCCGAGGCGCTCGGCGCAGTGCACGCTCGCTCGATCGGCCGTTGGCGCCGGGATCTAACTCCGGACCAGGTCGAGGACGTCGAACGCGAGGCGGGCGCGCTCCTGCACGAGCTGGGTTACGCCTGAAGGCTCGTCTACCTGCAGAGCTGATCCCGCGCATTCCGCGTCCGGCGCGCGTCGTGCTGCGCAACGCGGTTTGGACCTACGGCCGGGCGACGTCGTTCGCGCGGCCGTTGCCCGACTTCCTGATCCTCGGCGCGCAGAAGGCCGGCACCACGGCTCTGTACGCCTACCTGCGCTGGCACCCCGAGATCACGGGCCCGTCCTGGAAGGAGGTCAGCTACTTCGACCGTCACTACCGGCGGGGGGTGTCGTGGTACCGGGGTCACTTTCCGATTGGAGCCGGCGATCGTCTCGTCGGCGAGGCGAGCCCCGGCTACCTCTTCCACCCGCTCGCGCCCGAGCGGGTGCGGGCGACAGTTCCGGACGCGAAGCTGATCGCTCTGCTCCGGGATCCCGTCGACCGGGCGCTCTCGCACTACCACCACGAGGTCGCGCTGGGCCGGGAGCCTCTCTCGTTTGACGAGGCGCTCGAGGCGGAGCCCGAACGGACTCGCGGTGAGGATGCAAGGCTCGTGAGCGAGCCCGGCTATTTCAGCCACGCCTGGTGGGACTACACGTATCTGGCGCGCGGCCGGTACGCGGAGCAGCTCGAGCGCTGGCTCGCCGTTTTTCTCCGCGAGCAGCTACTCGTCGTGCCGAGCGAGGAACTGGCGGCGGATCCCGGGCAGGCCTATGCGCGTGTGCTCGACTTCCTGGGGGCCACGCGGCACGAGCTCGGTTCGTACCCCCGTGTCTACCAGCAGGAGTACGCCGAGCTGCGCCCGGATACGCGGCGGAGGCTCGCGGAGTACTTCGCCGAGCCGAACCGGCGGCTCTACGAGCTGTTGGGCCGCGACTTTGGGTGGCAGGCTCAGTAGTCGCGAATCGTCGCGGACGTGCCGATCACGATCTGCGGCGAGGCCGCCGGATCGAGCCAACGCAAGACGGTGAGGGCCTGTGCCTTCGTCAGGCTCACGCAGCCAAGCGTCGGGCCGCCGCTGGCGCTTACGTGCAGGAAGATCCCGGAGCCTCGGCCGGGCACGATCGGGTGCGTGTTGTAGTCGATCACGGCGAGGTACCGGTATGAGATCGGCGAGCGGGACATGTCCTCGCTGGTGATCCGAAACGGCGGCTTCGAGCCGCAGCGGACGTGGTGAAAGAGGTTGTAGAACGGCGAGCGAGCGTCCTCGACCCACCAGTCGCCGCAGACGACGCGGTGGTAGCGGTAGCGCACACCCGGGTTCGGGCCGACTCCGTACATCACGGGCTGCATCCCGAAGGCGCCGGCCGGCGTCGTCTTGTCTCCCTCGCGCTTGTTCTCCGAGACACCGTTTCGGCCGAGGTGGGCGGCCCAGGGGCCGTCGACTCCGACCCAGCAGTCGCCTGACTTCCGCCAGAGGCGCAACGACCCGCTGGTCGATCGTCGCGCGGTCGCCACGACGGTGATCAGTTGGGTCGCCGAGCCCGTGGAAGCGAGCTGATTTGCCAGAGTCACTGGACATGCAGCGGCGCGCGCATCCCCGCGGCCGCTCGCCGCCACGGCGCACAGCAGAACGCAGGCCAGAACTGCGAATCCCCAGCGCATCTCGCCTGGAGAGTACGCTCGGGACCGGGATGAGGACGCTGGTGCTTGCGATCTCTGCGGCCCTTTCGCTGCACACGCCACCCTTCAGCCACAGCGTCTCGCGCGTCACCGCTGCGCAACTTCCGCGGTCGTGGCATCCGGGCTGCCCGGTCTCGCCCCGCCTGCTCCGGCGCGTCCGGCTGACCTACTGGGGCTTCGACGGACGCGCGCACACCGGGGCGGTGATCGCGAACGCAGACGCCGTCCCCGACCTCGTCCATGTCTTCTCGCGGCTCTATGCGGCTCGATTCCCGATCAGGCGGCTGCGGCCGATCGACGCCTACGGGGGCAACGACGAGCGATCCCTCGAGGCCGACAACACGTCGGCCTTCAACTGCCGCTACGTGATCGGACCGGGACCCCGCCGCTGGTCGGTGCACGCCTACGGCGAGGCGATCGACGTCAACCCTGTCGAGAACCCGTATCTCGAGAGCGGCCGCGTCCACCCACGCGCCGGGCGCGCCTATCTCAACCGCGCCAGAGTTCGCCCGGGCATGGCGTTTCGCGGGGGCGTGCTCGTCCGCGCCTTCGCGGCGGTCGGCTGGCAGTGGGGCGGACGCTGGACTGGGTCGCCGGACTACCAGCACTTCTCATCGACCGGGGGCTAGGAGGGTCTAAGAGGCAACTCTTAGCCACCCTTCAGCTTGAATCGGCAAACTGCGGGGATGCCGTTTGGGCGAAAGCGGGCGCTCCTGGCAATCTCCTTGGTCGCTGCAGCCGTCGTGAGCTCTGCAGGCTCGGCCGGCGCGGCCCGGCCCGTGCTGGAGTTCCGCTTGCAACATGGTCTCGAGCTAACCAACGCGACCGAGACGAGCTCGAACTGGGCCGGCTATGCCGTCACGCACCGAAAGCCGTTCACCAGCGTCACGGGCAAGTGGGTGCAGCCGACCGCGACCTGCGCCGATTTGTCCTCGACCTTTTCGGCCTTCTGGGTCGGCCTGGGTGGTTTCTCTGCGAACTCGTTCGCAGTCGAGCAAACCGGCACGCTCGCCAACTGCTCGAGCGGCTCGCCGTCCTACACGGCCTGGTACGAGCTCTACCCGAAGCCGCCGGTGATGCTGCGGACCGCAGTCCACCCGGGAGACACCCTCTCTGCGACGGTTTCGGCGAGCAAGAAGACGGTCCTCATCCGGCTCAGGAACGTCACGACCGGCAAGCTCTTCATGAAGAGACTCCACATGAACCGGCCTGACCTGGGCTCCGCGGAATGGGTCGCGGAGGCGCCAAGCGGGTGCGACTCCGCAGGCAATTGCTCGACCCTGCCGCTGACGAACTTCGGCACTGTCGCCTTCTCGCACGGCACTGCCACCGTCAAGGGGCACAAGGGCCGCATCTCCGACCCGGCCTGGTCCGAGACGACGATCGAGCTGCACGGCGACCTCAACGACCCGAACAACCCGTCGCAGGCCGGGGCGAACGCGATCCCCCGCGCGGTGGGACCGGACGGAGGATCATTCGCGATCGACTGGCAGCAGCTGAGCCCGCCGACAGGCTGAGCCCGTGTGCTTCGAGCTCGACTCCCTGCCGCCCATCCCGCGCATCGCCGGCGCCGCCGTCTCCCACGACGACATCGAGCTCGAGGCCGCTGACGGCAACCGCTTTGCCGCGTTTGAGGCGACCCCGGACGACCCCAATGGAATAGGCGTCGTCATCCTCCCGGACGTCCGCGGGCTCTACCGCTTCTATGAGGAGCTCGCCCTTCGCTTCGCCGAGCGTGGTTACCACGCGGTCGCGATCGACTACTTCGGGAGAACCGCCGGCGCGGCAAAGCGGGGAGACGACTTCGAGTACCCGGAGCATGTCGCCCAGACGACGCCGGAAGGCATCCAGGCCGACGTGCACGCGGCCGTCGAGCGTCTCCGGCCGAGCACGCGAGCGATCTTCACAGTCGGGTTCTGCTTCGGCGGCCGCCACTCCTGGCTCGCGGCGGCCGCAGGACACGGCGTCGCCGGTGCCGTCGGCTTCTACGGAGGGCCCGGCGAGCGCAACGGCGCGCCAGGCCCGCTGCAGCGCGCGGCCGAGCTCGAGGCGCCGATCCTCGCGCTTCAGGCCGGCGACGACCAGAACATCACCGCGGAGATGAACGAGGCGTTCGACCGTGCGCTGACCGCCGCCGGCGTTGAGCACGAGGTCGTCACGTATGACGGTGCGCCGCACAGCTTCTTCGACCGCCGCTACGAGGAGTTTGCCGGCGCGTCTGACGACGCCTGGCGCCGCACGCTCGAGTTTCTAGACCAGCACGCCCGCTAGCGGGCGACCGGGGCGGCGTTTCCGTCTGACTCGCGGTAGCGGTAGACGATTCGACCTCGGGTCAGGTCGTACGGCGACAGCTCGAGCTTGATCCGGTCGCCGATCAGGATCTTGATTCGGTAACGACGCATCTTCCCGGCCGTGTAGCCGAGAGCCTCGTGGCCGTTGTCGAGCGCAATGCGGTACATGCCGCTCTTGTAGGACTCGACGACTTCGCCGTCGACTTCGATCTTCTGCTCCTTTTCGGAAATAGCACACCTCCTTTCTGAGAGAGATGCGCGCGGGTGAAAAGCTCACCCGCGCGCGAGAAAACGGGCCTTACCCGACGATGCTGACGTTTCGAGCCTGGGGGCCCTTCGGGCCCTCCTCGACCTCGTACTCGACCTTGGCGCCTTCGGTGAGGCTCTTGAAGCCCTCGCCGGAGATCGCGCTGAAGTGCACGAAGACGTCGTCGCCGCCGTCGGCTTGCGAAATGAAGCCGTAGCCCTTCGAGTCGTTGAACCACTTCACGGTTCCGGATGCCATGTATTCCACCTCCCTGCTACTTCACGAACGTGCAGCGGAGGCCTGATCGCACAACCGGTACTCGCTCTTGATGATCTTTGGCGCGAGAACCGTAGCAGCAATTGACGCGAATTCAGGGCCGCCGCGACCGTTTACGATGCGGTTTCGGCGCGAAGTAGCGACTGAAGCAAGCGGGCTTACGCGGGAACGCCGACGCGGGCCTGCTCCGCAGCGGCCTTCACGCCTTCGGCGATCGTCGGGAAGGTGTGGTGGGCGATCGCGAGCTCGTCCACGGTGACGCCGAGACGCAAGGCGACCGAGAATCCCTGAACGACATCGCTGGCGCCCGTTGCGACGACATGCAGCCCCAGCACTCGGCGGCTCGGGCGGTCGAAGACGATCTTGAAGAGCCCGTGCTTCGCGTTGACGAACGACGCCCGGCGAAGGTGCTCGAGCAGATGAACGACCGTCTCGGCCTCGAAGCCCTGCTCCTCGGCCTCCATCTGCGTCAGGCCGACGCCGGCGAGCTCCGGGTCGGTAAAGATCGCCGTCGGCAGGACCGAGTAGTCGGCTGCCGGACCTCCTCCGGCCCGGAACATGTCCTCGACCGCGATTCGTGCCTCGTACTGCGCGACCGGCGTGAACTGAGACACGCCGTTGACATCGCCGGCCGCCCAGATTCCGGGGGCCGTCGTGCGCATGCGCTCGTCGACTCGGATCCCGAGCTTCGAGGTCTCGACCCCGGCCGCCTCGAGGTTCAGCTCTTCGATATTGGGCCGGCGCCCTGAAGCGAGCAACAGACGGTCGAACTCGATTTCCTCGTCCATGCCGCCCTCGCGGCCTTCGAGCGTGGCTGAGTACGTACCGTCGTGGGCAGCGACCCTCTCGACCAGGCTGCCACGGATGATTCGAATCCCCTCGTCCTCGAGTGCCTCTCGGAGCTCCATGGCGGCGTGGCGGTCGGTATGGGGCGCGATCTCGTCGAGCGGGTCGACGATGGTCACCTTGGAGCCGAAGCGGGAGAACGCTTGGCCGAACTCGAGCCCGACCGCGCCGGCGCCGCAGATGAGCAGGGACTCCGGCAGCTCTTGGAGCTCCAGGGCCGTGACATGGTCGAGCCAGTCGATCTCGTCGATCCCCTCGATCGGCGGGACCGCTGTGCGCGATCCGGTCGCGATCAGGATCTTGTCGGCGGTCAGCTCGGCCTCCCCGAGGCGAATGGTGTGCGGGTCGACGAAGCTCGCCGTTCCTTCGTAGGTGTCGAAACCCGCCGCCTGAAGGACCTCGACCCACTTCGGCTGCGGCCTCTTCAGTATCTCCGTGCGGGCCTTGACCTTTGCGAGGTTCGCCGTTGCGGGGCCGACCTCGATGCCAAGCGTGTTCGCCAGCGCGTTGATGTCGTGCACCAGGTCCGCCGCGACGAGGTAGGCCTTCGTCGGTACGCAGGCCACGTTGGGACAGCTGCCTCCCCAAAGCCAGCGCTCGATCAGCGCGACCTTCGCCCCGTACTCCTTCGCGGCCTTGTTCGCGCCGTCGCGCGCGGCGGAACCGGCCCCGATCGCAATCAAGTCGTAGTGGCCGTTGTTCATCTCAACCTCCTCGCTCGGTCGCTGCACAGTCGCACGCCGGCGGCGGTCGCCACAAGGCGGTCGTCTTGGGGCCATCGTCTCGCGCTCCCGGCGCCGCGTTACAGTCGCGACGTGGACGACGCTGCGGTGATTGCGGCGCTGCAGGCCCGCGACGAGCGGACCTTCGAGCAGCTGATGCGCATGTACAACGCTTCGCTCCTCCGGGTCGCGCTGATCTATGTCGCGAGTCGCGCCGTCGCCGAGGACGTCGTTCAGGAGACCTGGATCGGAGTTCTGAACGGGATCGACCGCTTCGAAGGGCGCTCCTCCCTGAAGACGTGGATCTTCCGGATCCTGACGAACATCGCAAAGACCCGCGGCCAGCGCGAGGGCCGGACGGTGCCGTTCTCGGCGCTCGAACGGCCCGATGCTGTGCCTGAGGCCGCGGTCGACGCAGACCGCTTCCTGCCGGCTGATCACGAGCGCTGGCCGGGCCACTGGGCCTCGAAGCCCGAACCCTGGCCCGAAGACCGCCTGCTCGCCGCCGAGACCCGCGCGGTCGTGGAAGAGGCGATCGACCGCCTCCCGCCGGCGCAGCGGGCGGTGATCAGCCTCAGGGACATCGAGGGTTGGAGCTCGGATGAGACGCGTAACGCTCTCGGCGTCAGCGAGACAAATCAACGCGTACTTCTCCACCGGGCGCGCTCCAAGGTGCGGCAGGCGTTGGAGGACTACTTCTCGGAGGCCCAGTGAGTGCCAGTGTCGAACAACTGAGTTGTCAGGAGCTCGTCGAGTTGGTGACGAGTTATTTCGAAGGCGCACTTCGTCCCGACGAGCGAGCCGGCTTCGAGCATCACATCGAGGGCTGCACGGGCTGCCACGAGTACGTCCGCCAGATGCGCACGACGATCGAGCTCACCGGACGGCTGACCACGGCCGACGTGAGCCCAGATGCTCAGGCGAAGCTGCTGGCGGTGTTCCGCGACTGGAAGGCGCCGCGCTAGGATTCCGCGGCCATGTGGCTCTACTTCATCCCGCTCTACATCGCCGGCGCGATCATCTTCATGTTCGCGCTGTTTGCACTGCTTGGGCGGGTCCGCGGCGGCAAGTACGTCCGGCCGGTCATGCAGGGACTGGCGAAGATTCCCGGCGTTCGCGGGCTGATGATGAAGGCGTCCCGGGCCGCGCTGGCGAAGCAGAACCCGGAAGCCGCGAGCGCGCTCGAGAAGCTCGAACGGGCCGGCGTGGCGAATGACCCGCAGCGTGCGCAGGCCGCGCTTTCGCGTCTCAGCGCCTCGGAGCGGCGCGCCTACCTCGAGGCGGCCGGACAGGAGGGCGCTCTCCCTGAACCGCAGAACCGCCAGCAACGGCGCGCCATGGAGAAGCTGCAGAAGCAGCGCCGCGGGCGCTAAGCCGTAGCGCGCGCGCTAGGCGTAGGGACGGACAGCGCCAACGTAACGGCGCGCGTACCGGCTAAGGCTCGAGATCCGCACGAAGTCGCCGGTGTGCGGCGCGTGGATGAACAGTCCGCCGCCGATGTACATCCCTTCGTGCCCCGGTATGCCGAACGCTCCCGGATCGAAGAAGATGAGATCCCCCGGCTGTAGCGCCTCCGGCGGCACTGGCGTTCCTTCGTGGATCTGCAGGCCCGTGTAGTGGGAGAGGTGGATCCCGAGCTGCGCGTAGACGTACATCGTCAGGCCGGAGCAGTCGAAGCCGCTGATCGGGCTCGCGCCGCCCCTGCGATACGCCACGCCGAGGTATTGCGCGGCGATCGCCACGGCGCGGCCGCCGATTCCGTTCGCCGGAGGAAGCACGCCGCCGAGCAGCGGCTCGGTGACGACGGGTAGCCCGGCGATCGTGGGCGCGGCGCCGAACCCGAGTGACGCCCACGGTCCTGCAGCCGTGACGACGCTGCTCGCGAGCTGGGAGCTGCTCTCGTTCCCTCGCTCCCGTAGACCGACGAGCAACTGCGCTCCCTGCGCGACGCCCGGGTAGCCGGCCGCGACGCTCAGGTGCAGCCCGACGTAGCCCGTCTTGTGGCCGATCACCGCCTTCTGGCTGACCACCAGGTAGCTGCCTGTGTCGAGCTGATAGAGCGCGTTCGCGCTCGCGTCGCGCAGGAGGCCTTGGACGACCAGACCCGTGATCCTTGCGCGGCGTCCGTGCCGGATCGTCACGCGGTCGGCATGGACGCGCCCTCCGAGCATCGAAACGTCCTGGAGATCGACGTGGGTGTCGCTCGCCAGCACCTTGCCGATCGAGAGCACCGAGCCGTCGCGTGGATAGTTGAAGGTGCCCTCGCCGGCCGCGGCGAGCAACCTCCCGTCCGCCGTTCGCACCTGGGCAGTGCCGAGGATGTCTGCGGCCGCAGTTGGCGCCGCAACGAGCGCGATCGCGACCGCAAATGCGAGGGCGCGCATTGACCGGCACGATAGAGACATGCGTGTGATGTTGCTAGATGCGCCGGAGCGCGCCCTGCGAGAGGCCGCGCTGCCGGAGCCCCGGCCAGGTCCTGGGCAGGTATTGGTGCAGGTACACGTCTGCGGGGTATGCCGGACCGATCTCCACGTCGCCGACGGGGAGCTGACCCATCCGAAGCTGCCGCTTGTTCTCGGTCATCAGATCGTCGGCACGGTCGTCGGTGAGGACCGGCGAGTCGGGATTCCCTGGCTCGGCTGGACCGACGGAGAGTGTCGCTATTGCCGGGCGGGGCAGGAGAATCTCTGCGACCGCGCGCAGTTCACAGGCTACGACCTCGACGGCGGCTACGCCGAGTATGCGGTTGCCGACGAGCGCTTTTGCTTTGCCTTGCCCGATGGCTACGCCGACCTTCATGCGGCTCCGCTCCTCTGCGCCGGGCTGATCGGATATCGGGCGTTGAGTCTGGCCGGCGATGGCGAGCGGCTCGGTCTCTACGGCTTCGGCGCCTCCGCGCACATCATCACGCAGGTTGCGCGGCACCAGGGGCGGCGCGTCTTTGCGTTCACGCGGCCCGGCGACACGGCGGGGCAGGAGTTCGCACGTGAGCTCGGGGCCGAGTGGGCCGGCGGCTCCGACGAGTCGCCGCCCGACGAGCTAGACGCGGCGATCATCTTTGCGCCGGTCGGCGCCTTGGTGCCGACGGCGCTTCGCTCAGTTGGGAAGGCGGGGGTGGTCGTCTGCGCCGGGATCCACATGAGCGACATCCCGTCCTTCCCGTACGAGCTGCTGTGGGGCGAGCGCGTTCTGCGCTCGGTCGCCAACCTGACGAGGCGGGACGGCGAAGAGTTCCTCTCCCTGGCGCCGCAGGTGCCGGTGCGCACGGAGGTTCAGGTCTTCCCGCTCGAGCAGGCAAATGAGGCGCTCGATCATCTTCGGCGCGGCGAGACCCGCGGCGCCGTCGTGCTTCAGGTCCGCTCGTAGACGGAGACGTGCTGGCTGCTGCGCGGGCCGAACTCCGAGCGGTCCCAACCGCCCCAGCGCTCGCGCAGCCTCAGGCCGGCAAGCTTGGCCATCAGGTCGAGCTCCGGGGGATACGCGTAGCGAAGCCGGATCGGCCGCATCTTGATCCCGTCGGCCGAGAGCGTCGCTATCTGCGACTCGAGTAGCTGCTTCGACGGATCGTGCTTCGAGAACTCGATCCGCACCGAGTCAAGTTCGACCTCCAGCGCCGAGACGCGCTGATCCCGGTTGTAGCGGGTCAGGTCGGGAACGAAGGCCTCGATCACGAAGACGCCGTCCTCGGTCAATTGCTTCGCGACGTTCTCGAACAGCCGCAGCTGGTCTTCTTGAGTCAGCAGACCGAAGATCGTGTTGAACGCCAGGAAGATGAGCGGGAACTCGCCGCCGAAGTCGACCTCGGCGAAGTTGCCCATCGTGACCGGGATTTCCTCGCCGCCCCGTTTCGTGCGCAGCTGGGCGACCATCGCGTCCGAGATGTCGACGCCGTGAATCTCGACGCCGCGCTCCTTCAGCGGGAGCGCGATTCTGCCGGTCCCGATCGCGAGCTCCAAGACGGGCCCGCCAGCTGCGAGGTCGGCGAGCGTCTCCACCGCTTGCGTCGGATCGAGCTCGCCGTGGATCGTGTCGTACTCGGCCGCCCACTCCTCGCCGTAGGTGCGCTGCGTGTACTCCTCCACGGCTCGAGCCTATATCGGGGCTAGTGACCTTGACCTGGTCGGCAACGTTCGCCGGGCAACGTCACCGGCCAGACCTAGTGGTCTGACCGGCAACGTCCGCCTGCTCCCTGGCCCGCGATCACGCGGCGCCAGAGTCCACGCTCGCCCTTGTCAAGGCTGCAAGCCTTGCCTGCGGGCGATCGCGGCCTCTGGCTCGGTGCTCGCGACCCGGGAAGCGCGCAACGTTACCGGCCAAGCCACTAGCATCAACCGCACATGGTTGCGGTGCTCGAGGACCTGAAAGGCCGTGACTTCACGCGCGTTGCCGATTGGTCGGGTGCCGAGCTCGAACGCGTGCTCGACCTCGCCGACGAGCTAAAAGTCCTGCAAAAACGGCGCGAAGAGCACCACCTCCTCCCCGGCCGGGCGCTCGGGATGATCTTTCAGAAACCTTCGACGAGGACGCGCGTCTCGTTCGAGGTCGGAATCGCGCAGCTCGGCGGCACCGGCCTTTACCTCTCCGCCAACGACCTCCAGCTCGACCGCGGCGAGACGCTCAAGGACACGGCGACCGTGCTCTCGCGCTATCTCGACGCGATCATGATCCGCACCTTCGCGCAGGACGACGTCGAAGAGCTCGCGCGGCACGCCACGATCCCGGTGATCAACGGGCTCACCGACAGCTCGCACCCGTGCCAGGCTCTCGCCGACGTGATGACGATCCGCGAGCGGCTAGGCCGGCTCGAAGGTGTGACGGTTGTCTACCTCGGAGACGGCAACAACGTCTGCGCCTCGGTCATGGTGGCCGCCGCCAAGCTCGGAATGAACTTCCGCGCCGCGACGCCGAAAGGCTATGAGCCGTCCACCGAGGCCGTCGAGATCGCGCGCCAGGCGGCCGCCGAGACCGGCGCGACCATCGAGCTGTTCGACGATCCGCGCGAGGCCGCCGCCGGCGCCGACGTCCTCTACACGGACGTCTGGACGAGCATGGGCCAGGAGGAGGAGCGCGAGCGTCGCCTGCGAGACCTCGCCGGCTTCGGCATCGACGACGAGCTCGTCCGGATCGCGAGCGAAACCGCGATCGTCCTCCACTGTCTGCCCGCGCACTACGGCGAGGAGATCACGGAGGATGTCCTGTAC
>JALYLK010000053.1 GCA_030774275.1 Actinomycetota bacterium | reverse complement strand
ACCGCGCCGACCGCTGCGACCAGCAGCACGACCGACGTGATCTCGAATGCGAGCAGGTGGTCGGTCAGGAACAGCCTGCCGATCTGGTGCGGCGAGCCGAAGTTGGCGCCGATCGACGCTTCGTGCGAGAGCCGCCCTCCGGCCTTGAGGCCGATCACGACAATCACCTCGAGCAGGATCGCGCCGGCGGCGGTGACCGCCCCGACCGCCTGCCAGCTTGGCCCGCCGGCCCACGGCGCGTCTGCGCGCCCGCCGAGATACGCGGTCACGAACACGAACATCACCATCACCGCGCCCGCGTAGACGAGCACCTGCCCGGCGGCGACGAACTCTGCTGAGAGCAGCAGGTAGAGCACGGCGAGCGACGAGAGGTTTCCGATCAGCGACAGGGCCGAATAGAACGGGTTGGAGAATGAGACGACCGCGACCCCCGACGCGAGGCAGCTGAAGGCCGTGACGACCCAGACTGCCCAGATGACGACGTTTCCCACTACGAATACGCCCGGTAGTAAGGGATCGGCGTGTCGTAGAGCTCGGCGTCGGCGACCGGAACCTGCTTGATCGGCGCCGCGAGCAGCATGTCCTTCGTGTAGATCTGATCGTCCCGGTCGTACTCGGCGAGCTCGTAGTCGTTCCCGAGCGTGATCGCGTCGAAGGGGCAGGCCAGCTCGCAGTAGCCGCAGAAGATGCAGCGACTCAGGTTGATCTCGTAGATGCGTGCGTAGCGCTCGCCCGGCGAGACGCGGTTCTCGGGCGTGTTCTCGGCCGCGACGACGCGGATGCAGTCGGCCGGGCAGGCGGCCGCGCAGAGCGAGCAGCCGACGCACTTCTCGAGCCCGTTCTCGTGCCGCCAGAGCCGGTGCCGGCCGCGAAAGCGCGGGTAGACCGGCCGCTTGTACTCCGGGTACTGCATGGTGATCGGCTTCTTGAAGATCTGCTTGAAGGTGACGCCGAAGCCTTTGAGGGTGTCTACGGGTTGAGGGCTCAATTGACCCACACCACTACGAGAGCGGTCACGAAGGCGTTCACGGTTGCAACCGGGAGCAGGACCTTCCAGCCGAAGCTCATCAGCTGGTCGTAACGCAGCCGCGGCAGCGTCGCGCGCAGCCAGATGAAGACGAAGAGCAGCGCCAGCAGCTTGAGGAAGAACCAGAGCGGTCCGAGGAAGTCCACGCCGTGCGCGAACGGGAAATGCCAGCCGCCGAGGAAGAGTGTGATCGCAAGCGCGGAGAGCGTGATCAGGTTCACGTACTCGGCCATCTGGAACAGGCCCCAGCGCATCCCGGAGTACTCGGTGTGGTAACCGGCGACGAGCTCCTGCTCGGCCTCGGGCAGGTCGAACGGCGCGCGGCTCGTTTCAGCGACGCCGCTGATCACGAAGACGAGGAAGCCGACCGCCTGCGGCACCACATACCAGAGCGAGTTCGCCTGATCGTCGACGATGTTGACGAGCGAGAGCGAGCCCGCCGTGATGACGACACCGAGCACGGAGAGCGCCAGCGAGACTTCGTAGGAGACGAGCTGGGCGCAGGTTCGCATCGAGCCGAGCAGCGAGAACTTCGACTCGCTCGCCCAGCCTCCGACGATGAAGCCGTAGATCCCGATGGAGCCCAGAGCGAAGATCAGGATCAGGCTGATCGGGACATTCGCGACCACGCCGTTGACGTGGTAGTGCCAGATCTGCCAACCCTTGCCCCACGGGATCACTGCGAACGCCGCTAGGGCCGTAAAGGCCGACACGATCGGCGCGAGGATGTACGGGATGTCGATCGCCGCCGTCGGGAAGAAGCTTTCCTTGCGGACCAGCTTGACCAGATCGGCGATCGGCTGGAGCAGGCCGTAAGGGCCGGCTCGGTTCGGCCCGTAGCGAAGCTGCATCCGGGCCAGCGCCTTGCGCTCGAGCAAGGTCGTGTAGGCGAACGTCAGCAGGACGATGTTGATGATCACGAAGCCCTTGATCGCGCTGATCCACCAGGGCTCGCTCAAGGCTTGATCACCTCCACCGTGGGGTGCAAGTCGCGGGCGTGATCCTCGGCGACCCGGGCGACGCCGGCTTTCAGGCGCTTGTTGATCGTCGCGCGCAGCTCGACCGAGGTGCCGTTCGAGCGCACCTCGAGGGGGTCGCCCGGCTTGACGCCGAGGCGGAGCGCGTCTCGTGCGGCCAGCTCGATCTCGGGTGCGGGACGCTGGAACTGGAGCTCCGGCACACGCTCGACGGCGGCGCCCGAGAAGAGCGGGCGGTAGCGGAGCAGCTGGAGCGTGCCGCTGGGCGCCTTGGGCGGAGCCGGGTCGTCCGGGCTCTCGGCCGGAGGAGCGTCGAGCGGAACGCGGTCGGGGAGCCGTGCCTCCTCGCCGAGGTCCTCGTAGGTGACGCCGCCGAAGATGCGCTCCGACAGCTCGGCGAAGACCAGCGACGGGTACGGCGAGATCTCGACCTCGAAGCGCGCCGCGAGCTGCGCGATCCAGGCGAGCTCGTCGGGTGCCGGTGGGATTGCGGTGCGGCGCAGGCGCTGGACTCGTCCCTCGACGTTGACGTACGTGCCGTCGCGCTCCAGGTAGCTCGTGCCCGGGAGGACGAGGTCGGCCCAACCGACCGCGAGCGAGTGGAACATCGTGATCGCGAGCACGCGCTCGGCGCGCTCTG
>JALYLK010000052.1 GCA_030774275.1 Actinomycetota bacterium | reverse complement strand
TGCTACCAGCACGCGACCTCCCTGCGTCCTTGCCTGGCTCGGTTTTCGCGCGTCAGAAAGGCGGCAATGTGACCGGCGGAGACACGTTCGCTTCGCTCGAAGGTAAGAACGCACTCGTCACCGGGGGGTCGCGAGGGATCGGCCGCGCCATCGCCCTCGAGCTGGCGCGGGCCGGCGCATCGGTCGTTGTCTGCTACCGCTCGGGCCGGGATGAGGCTGAGGCTGTCGCGGATGAAGCCGGGGGGCGAGCCCTGCAAGCCGACATCTCGAATGCCGAGGAGGCAGCGCGCCTGGTCGGCGAAGTGGGCGACCTCGACATCCTCGTCAACAACGCGGGCGTGACACGTGACGGTCTGCTCGCGCGGATGCCGGATGAGGACTGGCGCGACGTGCTCGAGATCAACCTCTCGTCCGTTTTCTACACCTGCCGCGCGGCAGTTCGGCCGATGATGAAGCGGCGCGCCGGATCGATCGTCAACGTCTCCAGCGTCGTCGGGCTGCACGGCAATCCCGGGCAGACGAACTACGCGGCATCGAAGGCCGGGATCATCGGCTTCACAAAGTCGCTCGCGCGCGAGCTGGGAAGCCGGGGAGTTCGCGCGAACGTCGTCGCTCCGGGCTACATCACGAGCAGGCTGACCGACGAGATCTCGGACGAAATGCGCACTCTGATGCTGCAGAACACTCCGCTGGGCCGGCTCGGAGATCCGGAGAACGTGGCTGGCGCAGTACGCTTCCTCTGCTCGGACGACGCTGCATTCGTCACGGGGGAGGTGTTGCTCGTCGACGGCGGGCTGGGAATGTGAGTAGCAACTTTTCGCTCAACGGCCGCCGACGCGTGGTGATCACGGGCCTCGGCATGGTTTCACCGCTTGGGAACGACGTCGAGTCGTCCTGGCAGTCGCTGGTCAGCGGTGAGTCGGGCGCGGCGGAGATCACTGCCTTCGATCACACCGACTACGGCGTTCACTTCGCGTGCGAGCTGAAGGATTTCGACCCGACGACCTGGATCGACCGGAAGCGGGCGCGCCGGATGGACCGGTTCGCTCAGATGATCCTCGCGAGCGCGCGGCAGGCCGAACAGGACTCGGGCATCGAGATCGCCGGCCAGGAGGAGCGCGTCGGCGCTTCGATCGCAACCGGCATCGGCGGTCTCAAGTCCTTCCAGGACTGCTACGACGTTTTGAAGGAGCGCGGGCCGGACCGCGTCAATCCGTTCTCGATCCCCTCGATCATCCCGAACATGGGGGCGGGTTGGGTCTCGATCGAGCTTGGCACCAAGGGGCCTTTGATGTCGGAGTGCACGGCCTGCGCGGCGTCCAACATGGCGATCGGGGACGCCGCGGACGCGATTCGCCTCGGGCGCGCGGACGTGATGATCGCAGGCGGGACCGAGGCCCCGATCACGCCGGTCGGGGTCGCGGGATTCGACGCTATGCGGGCTCTGTCTCGGCGCAACGACGATCCGAAGGCGGCGTCCCGTCCGTTCGATGCGGAGCGCGACGGTCTCGTGATGGGCGAGGCGGCTGCGGTGCTCGTGCTCGAGGAGCTCGAGCAGGCGCGCGGACGCGGCGCGAAGATCTACGGCGAGCTGATGGGCTACGGGGTCTCCTCCGATGCGGCGCATATCACCGAGCCCGATCCGACCGGCGAGAACCCGGCGCGGGCGATGCGGATGGCGCTCGCCGACGCCGGCGTCGACCCGAGCGAGGTCGGCTACGTGAACGCTCACGCGACCTCGACGCCGCTCGGCGACGCGAGCGAGACGAAGGTGATCAAGAAGGCGCTCGGCGAGGAGAACGCGCCCAAGGTGGGCGTTTCCTCGACGAAGGGCGCAACGGGTCACTGCTTCGGGGCCGCCGGGGCGGTCGAGGCCGTCTTCACCGTGTTGGCCGTCGAACGCGGCTTGCTGCCGCCGACGATCAACTACGAGCAGCAGGATCCCGAGTGCGACCTCGACTACATCCCGAACGAGGCCCGCGAGGCGGACATCACCGTCGGGGTCTCGAACTCGTTCGGCTTCGGCGGGCACAACGCGTGCATCGTCGTGGGCAAGCTCGCAGACTGAACGTGTCTGTTCCGGCCCAGGCCGGGGTCTGTGGCAGCGGTTGCTGATTGACAAGCTTTCGATATCTGAAATAGCGTTCATCTGCCGCCGCATACTGCGGCGGTTCGTGTGAGAAGGGGAAGAGGAGGCGTATCCATGAAGCGAAAGCGAAAGCTGCTCATAGCGAGCGCACTCGCTCTAGTCCTCACGAGTCTGGCTGTGCTTGCCGGGGCTCTTACGAGATCGGGCGGCGCCGAGGTCGCCTATCCGGTCCCGCATCCGACCGTGAGTGATTACCAGTTCATCAAGGCTACGACGCCTACCGAGGCCGATTGCGAGGCGGCGCCGATCAACCGGACGTGTTTCACTCCGCAGGCGATTCAGTCGGCGTACAACCTCGGCCCGCTCTATCAGCAGGGTTACACGGGTAAGGGCGTGACGATCGCGATCGTCGACTCCTACGGAAGCGACACGATGGCGCACGACCTGCACGTCTTCAACCAGGCCTTCGGCCTTCAGCCGATGTGCGGTGAGGAAGGCGTTACCTGCACGGCCGACATGCCGAAGTTCAGCCAGCTTGCAATCAACGGCTCGCCGGCGAC
>JALYLK010000051.1 GCA_030774275.1 Actinomycetota bacterium | reverse complement strand
CCGGCTCGGTCGAGGGGTAGCGCAGTCGTCACGCCACGTCGCGCTTCAGCCGTGTCCGCAGCCCTGCGCGCGCGCGATGTGCGTAGCACTTCGCCGTTCCGACAGGCATGTCCACGGCCTCGGCGATCTCCGCGAACGAGAAGTCGAGCGCATCCTTCAGCACGACGACCTTAGCCTGTTCAGGCGAGATCCCGGCGAGGCCGCCCGCCAGCTCCGAGCGGAGCTCGGCGAGACCAGCCTCGCGGGCTGGATCGGCGTCGTCGGCGACGCGCTCGTCCTCGTGAAGCGGCTCGCAGCGGCGCACGCGCTGGCGCGCGGCGACGTCCCGGCACGTGTTGACCACGAGCCGATGGAGCCAGGTCGAGAACTGCGATTCGCCACGGAACTGGCCGATTCGAACGCACAGCTTTGCGAGAGCCTCCTGGGAAGCGTCACGGGCGTCCTCGGGATCGGCGAGCAGATGGCCGGCGAGGCGCTCGACCTTCGGCGCGTGTCGTTCGCAAAGCGCCTCGAGCGCTCGCTTGTCGCCGTCTTTTGCTCGTTTGACCAGGATCGCATCGCTCAGCCTCTCGTAGACGAGCGGCCGCTCGGACCGCGGTGTCTGCGGAATCTGACGGCGCTTGCGCAGGGAGGGTTGCACGGCGGAGTTAGTCTAGTTGTCGGTGGAGGACACGCCGACCCGCAAGGCCGTCGTTCCGCGCCTCCAAGGCCGCTTCGGACGCGACTACACGTACGTCGACAGCACCCCCTCGACTCAGCGGCTGCTCCCTCTAGACGCACCCGAAGGAGCTGTCGCCGTGGCCGACGACCAGACGGAAGGCCGCGGTCGTCTTGGCCGGCGCTGGGAGGCCCCTGCCGGCACGAGCGTTCTCTGCTCGGTGCAACTGCGGCCGGCGGTCAACGCGGCGCGGTTTCCTGAGCTGACGGTCGTCGGCGCGGAGGCCTGCGCCGACGCGATCCACACGGTGACCGGGCTCGAGCCGGCGCTGAAGCACCCCAATGATGTCCTGATCGGCGGGCGCAAAGTGGCCGGGATCCTCGGCGAGTCGGCCGAAGGCCGGGTCGTGCTCGGGATCGGGATCAACGCGAACATTCCGGCCGAAGAGCTTCCGGAAGGGGTCCGCATCCCGGCAACGTCGCTGTTGATCGAGACGGGCGAACCGGTCGACCGCGTCGAGCTCTTGGTCGAGCTGCTGGCCGCGCTCGAGCGTCACTACGACGCGTGGCTGGCCGCTGCCAAGTAACAGTCTGTTGCAAAGAAAGACGGGTCCGAACTGAGCAAAGCGTCACGCGCTTGCGCCTGACGAAACCGCATGTCTAGGCGATTGGCACCACTCAGTTCGGACCGAAAACCCCTTGTAACAGTCTGTTACTTGAAGGTTTGACGGACCGCACCCGGGGACGCCGGCACAGCGGTGCCGCATTCCCGCTGAAAGTTCGGCGCGCTCGGCCTCGCGGGCTACCGGCGCAGGGGCGGGCTCTTGTTCCCGACTGCGTCGGTCGCGATCAGCGTGAAGTGTCGCGCGCCGCGTAGGGACGGCAGGCTGAAGTAGCCCGCTCGGACGAGCTTCGTCACTCGCCGGGCGCCGAAACTCGCCGTGATCGTCGCGGGCTCGTTCGTCCAGAACTGCAGGCGCGACCTGGAGACGAGCCGCAGTCGCGGCGGGGTCGTGTCGACGACTACCGGCAGGCTCTGGGTCACGGTCGTCACCGGGTCCGTGGCCTTGAGGACAAGGTCGTACTTTCCGTCTGCGACCAGCTTCCCGCCGAATTGTCCGTTCCACGGCACCTGCGCGGGCCCGATCCCCAGAGCCTCGTCGACCAGCGTCCCGACCACCTTCCCCGCGCGCCACAGCTCAACGCGAACCCGCGCTGCTGCGGTCAGCCGGAACGACAGTGCAGTTGCATCGAAGAGCCCGTCCCCATTCGGAGAGATGGCTCCCGCGGCGAGCTTCGGCTGGGCGAGCGTCCGGTCGACGTAGAAGGTCGTCTTGGTCGCCGTCTGCTTGCCGCCCGCAGACACGGTGGAGATCGTGATCGAGTAGCGGCCGTCCGGGACTCCGATCTGCTTCCAGTCG
Source organism: Actinomycetota bacterium (assembly GCA_030774275.1). Lineage (GTDB taxonomy): Bacteria > Actinomycetota > Thermoleophilia > Gaiellales > Gaiellaceae > 13-2-20CM-68-14. Next base: position 4,703 of record JALYLK010000051.1, on the reverse strand, counting down.
AAGAAGTGGGAGCCCTGATCCATGATGCCGCTGAACAACGATGCGACCTGGTGCCCGGCCGCATCCGCGAGCGTGACCGTGATCGGAGCCGAGGCGCTGAGGAAATACGTGATCCGTGCTGTGTCGCCGACCCCGTCGCCGTTCGGACTCACGACAGAGGGCTGCACGCGAAGCTGCGTCACGGTCACCGGCGGAACCGTCTCGCCGACCACCCCGGTCACCGGCCTCGCGGCGGCAACGCCCTTTCCGCCGGCCGCAATCGTGTAGGTGTAGCGGCCGGCCGGGGTGAGGCTCGAGTCCCAGGTCCAGTCGACGTCCTGGCTCGTCCCCGTCCCGGACGCCACGACCTTGGAGAAGGAGTCCGAGACCGTGACCGTCCACGGCACGACGCCGGATAGTTTCGCCGTGAAGCGCACGTTCCCGCCGAGCGCACCGAAGACGACCGGCGAGTAGATCTTCGGCAGCCCGGTCGCAACGACCTGGCGCGTGATCGCAGGGAGCTGCGCGTACACGCTGTTCCCGGGGCAGCTCGTCGGGTACGTGTCGCGGTGTCCGGAGATCGCCCGGAGATAGACCGACGCTCCTTTCACGTATTCCGGATTTCCCGCTGAGACCCGCGTCACGTGAGACAGCGGGTCGACGTGGGAAACGTCGAGCCGCCAGGCCAAGACCTTCACGAGCGAGGCGCGCTCTGCGGCCGTCAAGCCGGCGCCGTTGTAGTTGCCGATCAGCGCCACCCCGGCCGCCCCGTAGTTGAAGCCCATCGCGTGAGCGCCGACAACCGCCCTGTCCATCCCGCCGTAGCGGCCCTCGAAGACCTGGCCGTACTTGTCGACGAGGAAGTTGTAGCCGATGTCGTCCCAACCGTTCCCGAGCACGTGGTAGACCTCGATTCCGCGAACGATTGCGGCGGACTGCGAGGGCGAGTAGTTGTTCGTGCCGGCCGTGTGGTGAACGATCGCGAGGTGGACGTTGTCGGCGATCTTGGGGCCCTTCTTCTTGTTACGGCGGATCGATTCGTTCGCGCCCCATTGCGCCCGCGTGATGATCGGCGGCGCGTTCGCCGCGAACGGCTTCGCGTGCTGAGGCGTCCCGCCGAGCAAAGGGCTACGTACGAAGAAGGCGCGCAACCGCTTGACCCCGCCGCCGAGCCGGTACTGGATGCGCTCCGACCGGCCGACCCAGAAGGGGTTGCCGAGATGCCAGCCGCCCATTCGCCTCGCCTCGGCGGTGTTGCGGTCCGGGAGGTCGTCGCTCTCCGGAGCCGATAGGCGCCACCTGCTCCAAGTGCCGTCGGCGCGCTGCGTCCGGAAGCGAACGACACCATTGCCCCGCCAGTGCAGCCCGACCAGGTCGAAGGCGCTCGGCGCCTGCGCGACGAGGCCGCTGCGCGCCGGCAGGTCACGGGCGACCAGGCTCGGCGACGCCACCGCGACGCCCGGCGCGGCAAAGAAGAGGACAAGTGCGGCACGAAGCGGCTTCATGCGCGGGGCGACCCGCCTCCGAGAGTCGCAGAGGCCCGCTCGGGGCGCAAGCCGGGGCGGGTCGCCTTGATAGAGTCTTTACAGTCGTGAAAGGACGCGTTCTGCGGGCACTTCTCGGCTCGCTGGCCGTGGCCCTCGCGCTCTCTGCCTCGGCTCACGCGGCCTCGAGGCCTCGCGTTCTGGCGATCCACTTCTCGCTCGAGATCAACCCGGTCACACAGGATTACGTGAACCATCAGCTCGACCGGGCGCAGAACGACCACTACGACGCCGTTGTGATCCTGCTCGACACGCCCGGCGGGCTCTCAAGCTCGATGGAGGCGATCTACAAGAAGGAGCTCGCCTCAAAGATCCCGGTGATCGTCTACATCTCGCCGAAAGGGGCGGCGGCCGCGTCGGCGGGTGTGTTCGTCTCGGAGGCTGCCGACGTCCTCGCGATGGCGCCCGACACGAACATCGGCTCCTCGACCCCGATCGACCAGAGCGGCGGCAACCTCGGCTCCGACCTACGGCGCAAGGTGATCAACCACTTCGCCGCCAAGCTGCGCTCGCTCTCGGAGGACCACGGCCGCAATGGCGACTGGGCGGAGAAGGCCGTCCGAACGGCCTCGAACCTGACCGAGCGGCAGGCGCTCAGGATGAACGTGATCGACGTGCTCGCGCCCGACCTGCCCACGCTGCTGAACAAGATCAACGGTCGGGTGACGATCCCGAACCACTACAAGCTCCACACGGCGGACGCCCAGATCACCTACGCGAGCCCCGGTTTCTTCACGCGTTTCCTGAACGTCCTGATCGACCCGAATCTGATCACCTTGCTGTTCCTCGCCGGCCTCGCGGGGATCGGCTACGAGATCTTCCACCCGGGCGTCGTCTTACCGGGCGCACTGGGTGCGGTGGCGCTCGTGACCGCCCTCTTCGGTTTCTCCGTGCTCCCGATCAGCTGGGCCGGGCTCTCACTTCTCGTGCTCGGGCTTGCCTTACTCGTGATCGACGCGCATGTGGTGAGCCACGGCGCGCTGACCGTCTCCGGCCTGATCGCGTTCGTGATCGGGGCGCTGATGCTGTTCCGAAATGCGCCCGCGCCCTACCACGCGAACGTCTGGCTGATCGTGTCGATCGCCCTCGTGCTGGGCGGTGCTTGGGCATTCGCGATCACCAAAGCGGTGCAGGTGCGGCACAGCCCTGTCTCCGTGGGACCGCAGACGATCGTCGGCGAGATCGGCGAGTTTCGGGGCGGCGGCCAGGTCTTCGTGCGGGGAGAGCTCTGGCGGGCCAAGACGCCCGAAGGGCTCCTCCTGAAACGCGGCCAGAAGGTGCGAATCGGCGGAATCGAGCCCGATCTCGTCCTCGACATCCAACCTCTCGGCGAGGCCGAGCCTGCCGAGCAAGCGACCGTCTCATAGGATCGTGACCCCCGACTCGAAAGGACTCCTGTGACCGCTGCCGTCCTGATCATCGTCGCCGTCATCCTCTTCCTGCTGATCCTGTTCTTGATCTCGGCGATCAAGGTGGCGCGGGAGTACGAGCGGGGCATCATCTTCCGGCTCGGCCGGCTGCTGCCGGAGCCGAAGGGGCCGGGTCTCTTCATCCTGATCCCGATCGTCGACCGGATGGTCAGGGTCGACCTCCGAACGATCACCCTGAACATCCCGCCGCAGGAAGTGATCACGAAGGACAACGTGCCGGTGCGCGTGAACGCGGTCGCGTACTTCCGAATCGTCGAGCCGAAGGCCGCGATCGTCCAGGTCGAGAACTTCATGGTCGCGACCTCTCAGATCGCTCAAACGACGTTGCGATCAGTGCTCGGCCAGCATCAGCTTGACGAGCTGCTCGCCGAGCGGGAGAAGATCAACGCGATCCTCCAGGGCATCATCGACGAGGCGACCTCGCCTTGGGGAATCAAGGTCTCGATCGTCGAGGTCAAGGACGTCGAGATCCCGTCCGGAATGCAGCGCGCAATGGCCCGCCAGGCCGAGGCCGAGCGAGAGCGGCGGGCCAAGGTCATCAATGCCGAGGGCGAGTTCCAGGCTTCCGAGCGCCTGAAGGACGCGGCGATCGTGATCGCCGACCACCCGATCGCGCTCCAGCTCCGCTACCTGCAGACGCTGCTCGAGCTGGGCTCCTCGCAGTCGACGACGATCGTCTTCCCGGCGCCGATCGACCTGCTCACCCCCTTCATCGAGAAGAAGAGGAACGGCGGCGGAGCCTCGAGCTGACACCACCTGAGCTCCGCCAGGACCCGGTCACCCGTCAGTGGGTGGTCGTCGCACCGGGTCGGGCGAGGCGGCCCGGAGCAAGCGCGCGAGCTGAGCTCGACCCGCCGAGCGAAGACGAGCTCCTTTCCTGCCCCTTCTGCGAGGGCCACGAGGCGCGCACGCCGCCGGAGACGTTCGCCGTCAGGCCCGGCGGCGGCGCACCGGACACCCCCGGCTGGATAGTCCGGGTTGTCCCGAACCTCTATCCGGTGTTCGAGCATCACGAGGTCGTCGTCTCGACGCCACGGCACGTCCGCTCGTTCGCCGAACTGACCGAGGACGAGGTCGCAGGCGTCGCGGCCGCCTGGCGCCAGCGCGCCCTCGTCGCGCGTGAGGCAGGGTTCGGATACGTCCACGCGTTCCTGAACGAGGGCCGGGAGGCCGGCGCCAGCTTGCCCCATAGCCACACGCAGCTCGTCTGGCTGAGGGAGGCTCCGCCGACGGTCGTGGCGGAGGACCACGACGCCGACTGCTCGGTCTGCCGACACGTCGAAGCCGAGCTCGCCTCGGGCGAGCGGCGCGTCCTCGAGCGCAACGGACTCGTCGCTCTCGCGGCGTACGGCGGCCGGCTGCCCTACGAGCTCCTGATCGCCCCGCTCGAGCATCCCCACGGGACCGCATTCGAGAGCACGTTGCTCGAGCCCGCGCTCAGCGTCCTCTCGGAAGCGCTTCGCCGCCTCCGCGCGGTCGAGGGCTCCGCGCCCGTGAACGCCTGGCTGCACGACCCCGGCCATTGGCACATCGAGGTGCTGCCGCGCCTGACCGTCTTCGCCGGCATCGAGCTCGGCGCGGGGATCTACGTCAACTCGCTCGCGCCCGAGGACGCGGCCGCTACGTTGCGAGACTCGAGTGCGGGAGGGAGCTAGGCTGCCGGCGCCGCGGCGGCTTCGCGAAACCGTCTTGCCGCATCGATTGCGGCACCGAGGTTGAGGCCCTTGTCCTTGGCCTGCTTGATCAGCAT
>JALYLK010000050.1 GCA_030774275.1 Actinomycetota bacterium | reverse complement strand
GCGCCGGTTTGGTCTCACAAGCTCCGAGAAACGAAACGGCCCCGCGGTGCGGGGCCGTTTCGCGTTACGAGCTGCCGAGACGCTAGGGCGTCGCGATCTTCCAGAGACCGCGGCCGTGCGTGGCGGCGATGATGTACGAGTTGTTCGGACCTGCGAGCTGCAGGTCGTTCACGGACACGTTCGGCAGCGTGCCGAGGCGTGACCACGATGTCGCGGCGCCCTGACCGGCCGACGCGATGAAGACGCCGACGTCGCTCGCCTCGACGAGCTTGCCGCTGGCCGTCAGGACGATGTCGTCGCCGGGCACGTCCGGCAGGTTGCCGCTGATGTCGGTCCAGGTGGCTCCACCGTCAGTCGTCTCGAAGACGTGGCCCTCACCCGCCGAGAACGTGTTCGTCCACCGGCGAGAGAAGCCGTTGAAGACGACGTAGACGTAAGCCGAGTTCGCCGGATCGACCGTGACCGCCGAGATGTAGCGGCTCGGGAACGTGCTCGGCAAGCTCAGCGCGTGCCAGGTGCCGCCGTAGTTGGTGGCCAGGCCTCGGGCAAAGCCGGCGCTGTTGCACGGGCCGCACCAGGCTGCGTACGTGGATCCGTTGACGCCGAGAGCCGTGATCGAATGTCCGGCACCGGTGTCGTAGGCGATCTTCCAATCGCACGGGCCCGCGCTGCAGTGCGTGTCCCAACCCTTGCCCTGGTTGTCCCAGACGAACTCGCCGCCCGCGACCCAGTGAGCCGGGTTGGCGGCGTCCGCAGTGAACGGCGCGATGAAGCGCGGGCTCGGGTCACATGGGCTCGGGGTGTAGGTGAACGCGAAACATGACGGACTGATCTCGCGGTAGGCGGGAACGGTGCCGTCGGACCTGCCGCCGTTCGTCGTCAGCGCCATGTCGAGGTCGACGTATTCGTTGACCGCGTGGTCGCCGTTCGTGTGGTCGACGATGTTGTCGCCACCGTCGCCGCCGAAGGGCGAGACCATTACGCTCGCACCCGGGCTGAGCACCGAGGTGCCGTTGTCCTGCATCCCGCCCCAGATTGCGTCGCCGCCCGTGACCGGCCCGGCGTCCGCGAAGTAGTACTGGAGCGTGTTCAGGCCGACGTTCAACGAGGCGAAGCTCGACGAGCCTGCGTTGAGGTCGCGGCTGTAGACGCCACCGTCGTTGCCCACGTAGACCTTCCCGTTCCCGAACGCGACCGCGTGCTGGTCGGGATGGGTCGTCGGCGGGCAGCTGTCGAGACCGTTGGCCGAGCAGGGCAGCCCGAAGTTCCAGTACGGGCCGGCTGCCTTCCAAGTCGCGCCGCCGTTGAAGCTCTCGAACACTTCCTCGAGGCCGAGGAAGACGTGGTTGGCGTTCGCCGGATCGACGCCGAGGAACTGGTTGTACCAGGCCTGAACGCCGGGGTGATACCCGTGCGAGGTGTTCCCGAGTGCCGAGCCGGTGTTGTTCTGCAGGTTCCGCCACTCGGCCACCTTCGCCCACGGACCGCCGATGCCGGTGTCTGACTTGTAGACGCCCTGCAGGATCGTGCCGCCCTGGTCGGTCCGGGCGTGGTTGAACATCCCGGCCGACTGTACGAGCGCGTAGAGCTTCGAACCGGTCGCCGAATAGGCGATCGTCGTCCGGCCCATGTCGCCCTCGTTCAGGGCGCCCGTCACCGTGATCGGCGAGAACGTCTGGCCACCGTCGGTCGACTCGTACATGCCGTTGCAGTTCGAGCCCGCACGCCAGCCGACGACTGCGTCGACGACGTTCGTGTTGGGCTTGACCGCGACGTCCGAGACGAACGCATGGTTCGCGACGCCGCCCGATTGCGTGCAGACGGCCGGCAGCGGGGCAACGCCCTCCTTCAGCACCGGAGTCCACGGGTCGGAGAACGTCGTCGGCGCGGCCGAGTGCCGGTAGAGGCCCTGGCTCGTCGCCGCGAGAATCGCTCCGTTCACGAAGACGAGGCGGCCGATCGTGTGGTTGTCCAGCTCGTTCCCGCCGACGCGCGAGAAGGTGGCGCCGCCGTCGCCGGAGTAGAGAACGCCGATTCCGGCGTACGAATCGCCGCTCGTGTTCGCTTCACCCGTGCCGACCCAGAGGCCGTGGCTCGGATCGACTGCAAGCGCTCCGATGGACAGCGTCGGTGCGTCATCGGTCAGAGGGGTCCAAGTCCCTCCGGAGAGCTTCCAGACGCCGCCGTCCGCCGCGCCCGCGTAGACCGTGCTGCCGTCGACGGCCAGCGCCGTCATCCGTCCGGCGACGTTGCCGGCGCCGCCTCCCGAGTTCGACCAAACCGGATCGCGATAGCCCTGCGCGTCGCTGTTGTAAGGCTTGTTCGTGATCTCGTTCCACGTGCCAGGGAATAGCGGCAGGTTTTTCGCCGCCAGGTAGGCGCCGGAGAACGCACCGGCATCGACCGTGTCGGCCGGCGCAGTGCGGGCCTCGCCGTACTGGTTGGCCTGCTCGAGCACGTCGAAGGTGCCCTCGCCGGCGTCCTTCAGGACGCGTTCGGACGATTTCCCGTTCGAGGTCGTCGAGCCCGCGAGCACCGGAGTGACCGCGAACACGAGACCGAGCGCCGCGAGCAGCCAGAGCAAGCCGGCACGCGAGCGCCATTGAGGATTCTTCACGTCTTCCTCCCCTTTGTTAGACGCAATGCCTCGGCGCCGCAGCGACGCCGCGAGGGGCCGACGCTACACGAAGTCGCCTGATATATGCGAAGTGCTACTTGAATGGAGCGCACCGAGACGGAGGTGGAGATGATGTACGCGCGCGTCGCGTTTTTCGAGGATCACGACCCGGGCCAGATCGACGAGCTGATCCGGCGGCTGGACGAGCGGTCTCGCCGCCATGCGGAGCTGCTGCCGGAATCGAAGGCCTTCCTGACGCTGGTGGATCGGGAGGCCGGCAAGAGCATTGGGATCACGTTCTTCGACACACTCGAGGGGTTGCAGGCCTCGGAGTCGGCCCTGGCGAACTTTCCGAGGACGTACCCCGACTCGCTGAAAGGCAGGCGGGTCGGACTCGAGGTCTACGAGGTCGGGGTCGCCGACCGACCTGGCGCGATCGTGGCGTCGTGACCGGGTCCCCGGCCATGTCCCGGGACCGCGTCCACGGCCATGCCCCGGGACCCGGTCGCACCGTTCCGAGGCGCCGTCGTCGCGGCACAGCTGGGTTACTCGTTCCGCGGGGACCTGGTCCGCGGCCATGTCCCGGGACCGCGTCCCCGGCCATGCCCCGGGACCGCGTCCGCGGCCATGCCCTGGGACCCGGTCGCACCGTTCCGAGGCGCCGTCGCCGCAGCACGGGTGCGTTACTCGTTCCGCGGGGACCGGGTCCCTGGACCTGGCTTGGAAGGCCCGCGCCGGAGGAGTAGGCTCGCCGCGACACCAAACCGGGAAGGAGAGGCATGGCCGACTGGACGCTTTCCGGGACATACCTCGAGTTCTGCAGCTGCGATCCCGGCTGCGGCTGCAACTTCAGAGGCTCCCCGAACTCCGCTGAGGGAAATTGTCAGGCGCTCATCGCCCACCGGGTCGAGGACGGCGGCTTCGAAGGGCTCGATCTGACCGGCTCGCAGATCGCCTGGGCGCTTTGGTGGCCGGGCGCGATCCACGAGGGCGGCGGCCGCGGCCATGCCTACGTGGGGTGCGAGTCCGACGAGCAGTACGAAGCGCTCAGCCGGATCTGGCGCGGGGAGGAGGGATACGCGCTCTTCGAGATCTTCAACTCGACCTTCGACGCGCCGTCCGCGATCGACCGGGTGCCGGTCGAGCTGACCGTCGACGGGAAGAGCTCACGGGTCTCGATTGACGGAGTCGCCGATGCGGTCATGACCCCGCTTCGAAACCCCGTCAGCGGTGAGGAGAACAACGTCAAGATCGTCAAGGACGGCGGTTTCATCTGGGCCGAGGGCGAGATCGCGACCAACGAGCGGATGAAGGTCGAGGCGCCCGAGATGAGCTTCGATCTTTCCGGCCGGCATTCTGTGTTCGCGCCGTTCGAGTACGCCGTCAAATAGCGGTCTATCTCCGCCGGCTCGAAATCGGAGACGCCGAGGCGCTCCTGGAAGTCCTGCTGCGCGACCGGGCCTTTCTCGATCCATGGGAACCGGCCCGACCCGACAGCTTCTTCAAGCTCGAGACGCAGCGGCTCGGGCTTGCGAGGCTGCGCGAGGCCGAGGATCTCGTCGACCTCGGGATCTTCGTCGAAGCCGGAGACGAGCTCGTGGGGCGGATTCAACTCTCGGGGATCTCGCCCGCGCCCTTCCAGAACGCTCACCTCGGCTACTTCGTCTCAGAACGGCACAACGGACACGGCTACGCGACCGCTGCGGTGCGACAGGCGGTCGA
>JALYLK010000049.1 GCA_030774275.1 Actinomycetota bacterium | reverse complement strand
TTTCGTGTCCGTGACTTCTCGTTCTCCTACGTCGCCGAGCACTCGAGCAGGGCGCTGCCGTTCCCGTACGTCTACACGGCGTTCTGGGGCGGCCAGGCCGGCTCGCTGCTGCTCTGGCTGTTCGTGCTGACCGGGCTCGGCTCGGCCGCCGTCGCATTCAACCGTCGGCTGACCACCGAGGTGCTGCCGTGGACGGTGCCGGTGCTCGGCGCGGTGGCGAGCTTCTTCGCGCTCCTCCTCGTCTTCGTTGTCAGCCCGTTCACGACCCAGGTGGCGCCCACGGACGGCGCCGGGCTCAACCCGAGCCTCCAGAACCCGTACATGATGATTCACCCGCCGCTGCTCTACCTCGGGTACGTGGGGCTGACGATTCCCTTCGCCTTCGCGGCGGGCGCACTCCTCTCGGGCCGCTTCGACGAGCGCTGGATCGTGGCTACGCGCCGCTGGACGATCCTGGCCTGGACGGCGCTCGGGATCGGGATCCTCCTCGGGGCCAAGTGGGCCTACGAAGAGGTCGGCTGGGGCGGCTACTACGCCTGGGATCCAGTCGAGAACGCGGCGCTGATGCCGTGGCTCGCGGCGACCGCGTTCCTCCACTCGGTGATGGTGCAGGAGAAGAAGAACATGCTCCGCGTCTGGAACGCGACGCTCGTCGCCGGGGCGTTCTGCCTCTCGATCTTCGGCACCTTCCTGACCCGAAGCGGGCTGATCAACTCGATCCACTCGTTCGCGCAGTCGCCGATCGGCGCCTGGTTCCTCGGCTTCATCGGCGTTGCGGTGACCTTTTCGACGGTGCTGATTCTCTGGCGTCTGCCGCTCCTGCGGGCGCGCACGAAGCTCGAGTCGTTGGCCTCCCGCGAGGCGGCCTTCCTCTACAACAACCTGCTCCTCGTCGCGTTCACGCTGACCGTTCTCTGGGGCGTTGCGTTTCCGCTGCTCTCGGATGCTGTTCGCGGCCAGGCGGTGACAGTGGGGCCGCCGTACTACGACTTCTTCCTGAAGGTCTTCGGCCTGCCGCTGCTCCTGTTGATGGGGATCGGCCCGCTCGTCGCCTGGCGGCGGACGTCGCTGCGGGCGCTCGGGGAAACCGTGCTCTGGCCCGCCGTTACTGCGCTCGTGGTCGGCGTGATCCTGATCGCACTCGGCGCAGGCTCGAGCACCGCCGGACTGCTCGCATACACCTTCTCGGCCTTTGCGTTAGCCGCGATCGTGCTCGAGTTCGCGCGCGGCACGCGCGCCCGGAAGGCGCTCGGTGCCCCGACCTGGTGGTCGGCGTTCTCGGGCCTCGTCGCACGGAACCGTCGACGCTACGGCGGGTATGTCGTCCACGCCGCCGTCATCCTGCTCGCAATCGGCGTCGCCGGCTCGAGCGCTTACGGGGCCACCAAGATCCAGCAGTTTCGCCCTGGGGACACGATGAAGATTCGCGGCTACACGCTGACCTATCTCGACAGCGTCGAGAGGCGGGCGGCCAACCATCTCGAGATTCGCGCGCGAATCGCCGTGACCGAGAATGGCAAGCGCGTGGGCACAATCACGCCGGGAAAGAACAGGTATTTCGCCGAGAAGCAGACCTCGAACGAAGTGGCGATCAAGCACGACTGGCTCCGCGCACAGGATCTCTTCGTGATCGGCGACGAATTCAAGTTCGGCAAGAGCGGGGTCAACAGTGTCTATCTGAAGGTGCTGGTGAAGCCGCTCGTCAACCTGATCTGGCTGGCCGGCTTCGTCTTCCTCCTCGGCTCCGTGATCACGCTCTGGCCGGACGCACGGGAGCAGCGCCGCCTCGCCGGGCAAACGGAAACTGGGCCTGTGCCCGCTACTCCGTGACGACGTACTCGAACGCCGCCCACGCGACGAGCACGAAGATCACGTCGTAGAGCGCCAGGAAGCCAAGATATTTGCCGCTCGAGCTGGCGAGGCTCGATCCGACGCCCCCGACGATGATCGGAATCGCCAGCGGCAGGAAGAGCAACGGCAGCAACAACTCGCGGGCGCGCCCGGCGGCAGCCATCGCGGCGAGCACCGTTCCGACGGCGCAGATGCCGACGTCCGCGAGCGCTACGCCGGCGATCGTCGAGCCGTCGACCGAGGTGAAGAAGAGCGCGAAGGCGGGCAGCGCCACCACCTCGGCAATCACCAGGAAAGCCAGCGTCGCGACAACCTTGCCGACCCAGATCGCGCTGCGATCCGACGGCGCGAGCACGAGTCCGTCGAGCACACCTTGCTCGCGCTCGGCAACGAAGGAGCGGCCGAGGCCGAGGAGCGCGGTGAAGAGGATGGCCACCCAGAGCAGGCCCAGCGACTCCCGCGCGGACGCGTTCGTGGGCAGAGCAAAGTGAAAGACGACCAGCACCGAGACGACAAAGAGCAGCATCGCCGGCAGGGTGTCCCGCGCGCGCAGCTCGAGCAGCAGATCCTTCCGGGCGAGCGCTCCCGCATCCGCCAGATATCCCCTCACGCGAGCGCCAGCCTTCCGGTTGCGAAGCGCTCCAGCCGCTCGGGCGCGTGGCTGGCCACGATGAGCGTCCGCTCGCGCCGCAGCTCGTCGAGCTCCCGGTCCAGCAGCTCCTCCCCGGCCGCGTCGAGCGCGTTCGCCGGCTCGTCGAGAATCAGCAGCGCGGGATCGTGGAGGAGCGCCCGGCAGAGCGCAAGCCGCTGCATCATCCCGCGCGAATAGCCGCCGGTTCGCTCCCCACGGGCCTCCCAGAGACCGAACCGTTCGAGCAACATCCCGATCCGCTCGCGCCGCTCGGGCACCCGGTAGAGGCGACCGTAGAGGTCGAGATTCTCAACGGCGGTCAACTCACGGTAGACGAGCGGATCGTGCGCGAGATAGCCGACCTGGCCGCGCTCTGCGTCAACCTCCAGCTCGCCCGAGGTGGGGATCAGCAGGCCGGCGCAAAGCCGCAGCAACGTGGTCTTCCCGGATCCGTTCGGGCCGGTGACGACGAGGAAACCGCCGCGCGGAAGCTCGAAGTCGACCGGCTCGAGCGCCCGCTTGTCCCCGA
>JALYLK010000048.1 GCA_030774275.1 Actinomycetota bacterium | reverse complement strand
CCTCGTCCCAGATCGCCTTGGTCTGACGCGCGTTGCGGCCTGTGCAGATGACGAAGAAGTCCGTGTAGCTCAGCACCGGCCGCATGTCGAGAATCACTACGTCCTCCGCCAGCTTCTCCTGGGCGAGGCTCGCGATGCGGCGGGCTTGTTCGAGTGGCGTCAGGGTTTGATTCGGTGCTTTGCTCAGCGCTTTCAGTCTAGCCGCCGTTTCGGTAGAGACCACGTTCCTCGATTAGACGGGCCACATCGGACGGCACGAGGTCGTCGATCGGCTCACCCTCGCGGATCCGCTCGCGAATGGCCTTCGATGAGATCGGCGGCGAGGCGAGCTCGAACGGGATCACACGGTCGCCGTAGGGCTCGAGATCCGGCGGTGGGTAGCCGGACCGCGTGCCGACGGCGAGCTTGACCCAACGCAGGATCTCATCGGGATGGTGCCAGCCGGGGAAGGCAGCGCCTTCGTCGGCCCCGACGACGAAAACAGCGTCGCGGAAGCGCCCGCCCTTGACGGCGTCGACCGTATAGGGGTTCTCGTCCCGCTCGACGCGAGCACGCGGCATAGCGACAAACGCGGCTTCGGCGAGCTGCTGCCGCGTCTCTGCATCCTCCACCGAGGAGCGGTGGCCGGGGTTGGCGACAAGCAGAACGACGAGCTCGTCGAGCCCGAGCTCCCGGAGCGCAGCCTCAGCAAGCGCAACATGCCCGTTGTGCGGCGGGTCGAAGGTGCCTCCGAGGACGCCGATCACTGGAATTCCAAGATCTCGTCGCCGACCTCCACCTCGTCGCCGGTCTTGGCACCGGCGGCGCGGAGCGCTTCGTCGAGCTCCTCGCCCTCCGGGACCCGGCCCGTGATGCGAAAGCCCCGGTCGGTGCGGAGGATCTTGAACGGACGCCCCTTCGGCGCCGGGCGATAGACGAGGAAGTCGGCGAGGCCGTCGTCGCTCGACCGCTCCTCCGGCTCCGGCACCAGTTCGAACAGCGCGCGCCGGAATTCCTCGACGCCGGCGCCCGTCGCGCACGACAGGGCGAAGACACGTTGAATGCGCTCGTCGGCCAGCTCGAAGGCCGGCGGTTCCGGCAACAGATCGAGCTTGTTCAGCACAACGACCTGTGGGCGTATCTCCAGGCCGGCGCCGTACTCCGAAAGCTCGCGGTTGATCGTCCGAAACTGCTCGACGGGATCGCCGGCGGCAGCATCGATCACGTGCACGAGCAAGCGGGCCCGCTCCAGGTGCGCCAGGAAGTCGTGGCCCAGGCCGATCCCCTCACTCGCGCCTTCGATCAGGCCCGGAACGTCGGCGGCGACGAGTTGGCGCCCGTCCGGCGCGTCAACCGTCCCGAGCACGGGCTCGAGCGTCGTAAATGGATAGTCCGCGATCTTTGGCTTCGCGTTGGAGATCCGCGTCAACAGAGAGGACTTGCCCGCGTTCGGCAGGCCTACGAGGGCGGCGTCGGCGAGCAGCTTCAGCCGAAGCTCGAACTCGGCCTCTTGCCCCGCCCCGCCGACCTCGGCGAAGCGAGGCGTCTGCCGAGTCGGCGACGCGAACTGGCGGTTGCCGCGCCCGCCGGATCCGCCGCGAGCGAGCACGGCCTGCGCACCTGCATGAGCCAGATCGACGACGAGATTCCCGTCCGCGTCGAAGACCTGCGTGCCGACCGGAACGGGGAGCTCGACGCGCTCGCCGTCGGCGCCATGCTTGCCGGACCCTCCGCCGTGGCCACCACGGCCGCCCTTGAACCGGCGCTCGCGGCGAAAGCGCGAGAGGTCGCGCAGATCCTGGTCGGCGACAAGCACGACATCGCCGCCACGACCGCCGTCGCCGCCGTCGGGGCCGCCTTTCGGGACGTATTTCTCGCGCCGGAAGCTCAGCGCGCCGTCGCCGCCACGCCCCGCCTGCACTTGAATGCGGGCGCGGTCGCTAAACATCTGTCCTTACTCGGTGACTGAGACGGTCCTGCGCTCGCCCGATTTCGCGAAAGCGAGCTTGCCGTCGCGCTTGGCGAAGATCGTGTCGTCCTTGCCGATCCCGGCGCCGGGGCCCGGGCGGAAGCGCGTACCGCGCTGGCGGACGATGATCATTCCCGCCTTCACGACCTGGCCGTCGAACAACTTGACGCCGAGGCGCTGCGCATTCGAGTCGCGGCCGTTTCGGGAGGAGCCAAGACCTTTCTTATGAGCCATTACTTCGTCTCCGTTGGTTTCGTTCTCGTTGCGGGTTTCCGCGCGGGAGCTTTGCGCGTCGCAGGCTTCGTGGCCGTGCTCTTCGGCTTTGCTGCTGCCCTCGGCTTTGCTGCGGCCCGTGGCTTGGCAGCCGGCTTCGGCTTCGCCGCTGCGGCCGGCTCTTCCTTCCTGGTCGAGCGCGCGCCGATCGACTGGATCTCGATCTCGGTGAGCTTGGCGCGGAAGCCGGTGTGCCGCCGGTAGCCCTTCTTTGCCTTGTACTTGCCGATTCGGATCTTCGGTCCGAGCGGCGAGCCAACCACCTTCGCGGTCACCTGGGTCCGCGGCGAGAGGTTGGGCTTGCCGTTTCCGCCTGTGAACAGGACGTCCGGATGAAACGTCTTGCCCTCGTCAGTCGGAAGCCTGTTCACGAGCAGCCGATCGCCCTCGCGAACGCGGTACTGCTTGCCGCCGAGTGAGATGATCGCGTAGTCAGCCATGGCGTGGAAACGCGGGCGCTTGCGCCCGCGAGCAGCCAGTTTAGCTAGCGGCCGTCAACTTCGTCGATCCACTCCGACATCGGCACATACGCGTCGGACACGGGCTCGGGCTCGGGGGCCGGGGTGGTTTCCGGGCCGCCGCTGGCAACCGCTGCGACCGGCTTCTTGCGCCTGTTGCGGCCACCGCGGCTACCGCGCCGGGTTTTCTTGCGTGGCTTCGGCGCTTCGCCGTCTTCGGGCTGCGACTCGCCATCCGCCGAAACGGGCTCGGGCGCGGGCACCTCCGCCTCTTTGCCGAGGGTCGGATCCGGGACGTGAATCCTCGGCTCGGGCGCCGTGCCGTCGCCCGGAGCGGCACCGTCGCCGTTCTCTTGAGCCGCGGCCTCGACCGGCTGGGCCGGCTTCTTGCGGCCGCGCCCGCCGCGGGAGCCGCGCCGGGTCTTTTTCTTCGGCTGCGGCTTTTCTGCAGCTTCCTCAGCCGCCGGCTCGGGTTCTTCCGGGGCAACAGGCTCCTCTTCCAAGGCCTCCGGCGTCTCGATCTCGAGCTCGGCGGCCTTTGCGCTCTCTCCACCCGCGCGCCTTGCGGGAGGCTTGCGCGTGGGCTTCTCGGCCTGGCCCTCGGCCGTGATCGGCTCAGCTCCGTCCTTCGCCTTTGAGACGAGCGTCGCATAGGCCGTCCCGTCGACGAACCGCTCGACGCGAACCTTGACGCTCTTCCCAACCTGATCGGCAGCGTCGCCCACGCAGACCGTGTAGCTGTCGCGAGGCGCCATCGCCGCGCGAAGGTCGTGCTTGCCCACCTCGACGAGCTTGACCTGGAATTCGGCTCCCTCGGCAACCGGTGCCTCACCCTGGAGCTTCTCCAGCGTGCCCTGGTCGAGCACCTCGAAGAAGTCGTGAGGGACCCCTTCCCGAGGCTCGATCACGAAACGGCGTTTCGCCTGGGTCTCGATCTCGGTCAAACGGCTGGCGCCGGATCCGATCAGCAGGCTGGCGACGTGCTCGTTGACCGCAACCTTGAAGGCCTTGTGGCGCGAGGCCGAGGCCAGAGCGCGCAGCTTCCGCTCGGTGTCGATCGCCACCGACGCGTCCGAGACGACGATTCCGTCGCCCTCGCAGACCGGGCACTTGCTGGTCAAGATCTCACGCGGCCCGTCGGTGACGTTCTGGCGGGTCATCTCGACCAGGCCGAGCGGCGAGATCTCGACCACGTAGGTCTTCGTCCGGTCGCGCTCGAGCTCGTTCTTCAGCGCCTCCTCGACGGTCGCCCGATTCTTCGGGTTCGCCATGTCGATGAAGTCGATGACGATGATCCCGCCGATGTCGCGCAGCCTGAGCTGGCGGACGACCTCCTTGACGGCCTCGAGGTTGTTCTTGGTGATCGTGTCCTCCAGCCGGCTGCCGGAGGTCTTGCCGCGCGAGCCGACGAACCGGCCGGTGTTGACGTCGATCACGGTGAACGCTTCGGCGTAGTCGAAGACGAGGTAGCCACCTGACGGAAGATCGACGCGCCGGGAAAGCGTCGAGCGGATCTCGGCATCGACGCCGTAGGCGTCCATTAGAGGCGCTTTCTCGCGGTGTCGGACGACGCGCTCGGCCATGTGCGGCGAGGTCTTCTTCAGGTAACCGACGATCCGCTTCTGCGTCCGCTCGTCGTCGACAAGCAGGCGTTCGAAGTCGTCGGTGAAGAGGTCGCGGACGACGCGGAGCGGCAGCTCGGCCTCCTGGTAGAGGAGCGTCGGCGCCTTCGCCGACTTTGCCCGCGTCTCGATCTCCTTCCAGAGACGCTGGAGGAAGACCAGGTCGCGCTCGATGTCCTCCGCGGAGGCCCCCTCGGCGGCCGTCCGGACGATCACGCCGCCCTTTTTGACGTCGAGCGCCTTGACGATGTCGCGCAGGCGTATCCGTTCATCGTCCTCGAGCCGCCGCGAGACGCCGAGGCCCTCGCCGCTCGGGACGTAGACGACGAAGCGGCCCGGCAGGGAGATTTCCGTCGTCAGGCGCGCGCCCTTCGACTTCATCGGGTCCTTGACCGCCTGGACGAGCACCTCCTGGCCCCGGCTGATCAGATCCTGGATCTTCTTGCCGTGCCTGCGGCCCTCGAGCTCGGGGACGACGATCTCGTCGACGTAGAGAAAGCCGTTCTTCTCGAGGCCGATCTCGACGAAGGCGGCCTCCATGCCCGGGAGCACGTTGTCGACCACGCCTTTGTAGATGTTCCCGGCGATCGAGCGCCGCTCGGGCCGCTCGAGGTAGACCTCGGCGACCTTGTCGTCCTCGAGCACCGCGACACGCTGCTCGCCGACGTCCACCGAGACGAGGAGCTCACGCTTCGCCGCAGGTAGCGGCGCGCGGCGCGGCGGCGTGCGCCGTCGCTGGGTGGTGCCGCTTCGGCGGGCTCGCTGCGCCGGCTTTCGCTCGGGCGCTCGCTCCTTTGTCGCCGGCTGGCGGGTTGTCTCGGCCGTGGCCGTCGCGCTCGGCTCAGCCTTCTTCTTGCGGCCTTTGCCGCCGCGGTTACCGCGTCGGCGCTTCGGTCTGGATTGTTCGCCCGCCGGGGTAGCAGCGGGCGGCGTCGTGACTACTGGTTCGGGTCCGGCAGCGCCCTCCACGGGCGCGTCTTGTTGGCGCTTCTTGCGCCGGAACAACTGCAGCAAAAGAAATCTCCTTGTTGTGCGCGCGCGCTGGCGTCACCCGGTCCCGGGCGGAGCGCGCGCTGCGGATATGTATGAAAAAGCCGTGCCATTGGCGTATCTGCAGGGTAGCAGCGACGCCGAACGACGCCGTGACGGCGATGCGGCATGACCCGTCGCGGGTTCAGCCGTCGAACGGTTACGCAGCCGCGGCAGGCCGCAAACGTGCCATGCGCGCCCTGACGGCGCGTAGCCGCTGTGAGAGGCGGGCAAACGCCCAGGGCTCGACTTCCTGGTAGCGCACCTCGGACTGCGAGCGGGTGGCTTCCAGGTACTCGAACCAGGCGTCCGCCTCTTCGATCAACAACAGCTCTTCGGCTTCGTTCGTGGCGGCCATACGTCCACCTCCGGGTCGATGCGGGAAGCGTAGGACCTGGACCGGACGACAGCGTGCTGCGGGACGGGCTAGATACGCCGGCGCCCTGCGTTGCCGCGCACGTGAATCGCCTCGAGAACCCCGATCGCGAGCAGATTCGCAATCATCGCCGAGCCGCCGACACTGACGAACGGCAGCGGGATTCCCGTGATCGGCGCGATCCCGATCGTCATCCCGACGTTGATGAAAACCTGGAACAACAGGGCGACGACGATTCCGCCGGCGGCGATCGCCGAGAAGGCGTCGCGCGCGCCGGCGATCACCTTCAGCCCGCGCCAGACCACAAGAAGGTAGAGCAGCAGCAGAATCGACACGCCGATGAAGCCCCGCTGCTCCGCGATCGACGCGAAGACGAAGTCCGTCGCGTGCACGGGCAGGAAGCCGAGGTTCGTCTGCGTCGCGCCCTTGACCCCACGCCCGCCGAGCTGCCCGGCGCCCACCGCGTTGATCGATTGCGTGACGTTGTAGGTGGCTCCCTGGGGCTGGTCGTTTCGGTGCATGAAGCCGACGATCCGATCCTGCTGGTACGGCTTCAGAACATGGATCCCGGAAGCCGGCAGGATCCAGAGGACGAGGAGAGCGGCTACGACGGTTGCCCCGCCGAGAATCGCCAGATGTGTCCAGCGGGTGCCGGCAACGAAAAGCACGCCGGCGAGTGCTGCGGCGTAGACCATCGCGGTGCCGAAGTCGGGCTGGACGAAGACGAGGAGGATCGGCCCGGCGGCGAACGCGATCGCCGAGAGGACCGTCCTGCTGTCGCCGATTCGCTTGGCACGGTCGGCCAGCAGGCCGGCGAGGAAGAGGACCAGGAACAGCTTTCCGAACTCGGAGGGCTGAAACTTGAAGAAGCCCAGATCGAGCCAACGCTTGGAACCTCTCGTGACGGCTCCCGTCAGCAGGACGATCACCATCAATCCGAGCGTGGCGGCGTAGATGGGCCTCCGGTACCGGCGGTAGTACTCGGGATCGACGAAGACGGCCACGACGAGCGCCGCCAGCCCGATCCCTACGTAGACGCCCTGCCGGACGACGTAGTAGTTGGCATTCCCGGCGACGTCGTGCCGGGTGATTCCGGCGACCGCCCAGAGCCCGTACGCGACGAGCGCGCCGGTCGCCGCGAGCAGGATCCAGTCGAGGCGCCGGACGATCGAGGCGGCCCCGACCGCCTCGCGCCGGGTGCCGAGCCCCCGCGCCCTGGTGTCGACAGCCTCAATCACTCTTCACCGGTATCGCGACCTGGGTCGGGTGTTTCTTGAAGTACGCCTCGAAGACCTTGAGAGCAGCCGGCGCCGCCGCCGTTCCACCGTGGCCGCCGTTCTCGATCACCGCGCAGACCGTGATCGTCGGCGCATCGAACGGCGCGTAGCCGCACCACCAAGACTGGTCCATCTTGGCGGTGAAACCGGGGACACTCTTCTCGGCGGTGCCGGTCTTCCCGGCCACCGCAACCGGGAACGTGCCGAAGACCGGGGTCGAGGTCCCGTAGGGAGCGTGAGTGGCGTCGTACAGACCCTGGCGCACCGTATCGAGATAGAGCGGGTCGAGCTTGACCGTCGGCGCCGCCGGCGGCGCGAAGCTATGGAGCATCCGGCCGGGCGATTGCTTGGTGCTGACCTCCTCGACGTCGCCGGCGATGTGCGGCTGCACGAGCTTGCCGCCATTCGCGATCAGGGCGTAGAAGCGCGCCATCTGCAGCGGCGTCACAAGGAGATCCTTCTGTCCGATCGCGAGCTGGATCGAGTCGCCCGGCTTCCAGAGTCGGTCGACCTGCCATCCCTTCGGATCGGTCTTCGGCGTGTAGGCGGCCTTGCGCCACTCGGGCGTCGGCAGCAGCCCAGGGAGCTCCCCCGGAAGATCGACTCCGGTCGTCCGGCCGAAACCGAAGCGCGCGGCCCACTCCTGGAACGGATGCCGGCGCGACGCGGGTAGCTGGTAGAAGCGGTTGCCGAGCTCGTAGAAGTAGGTGTCGCAGGATTGCTCCAGAGCGGTCGTCAACGTCATCTGCTGGTTCACGAAGGGGTCCCAGTTCTTGAAGGTGCCGCCCGGGATCACGTTGCCCTGTTTGTCGCGAACGGAATAGACGCCGGTGCAAGGCAGCTGCTGGAAGGGCGTCACCAACCGCTCCTCGAGCGCCGCGAGCGCGGTGACCGGCTTGAAGGTGGAGCCGGCCGGATAGACGCCGGCGATCGCGCGATCGAGTGACGGGTAATTGTCCTTGCGGGCCACGCTCGCGTTCAGGAGAGGCGCGAGCTTCTTCGGGTCGCGAGAGTTGAAGACTCCGGGCTGGTACGTGGGGTTCGACGCCAGCGCGAGGATCGAGCCGTCGCGGGGGTCGAGCGCGACGATCGCACCGCCGTTGGCCGCCCAGCAGCCCACGCAGTTCGAAGCGTGCGCCGCGGCGATGCCCGCCTGGATCCCGCGCTCGGCGGCGCGCTGGAGATTCATGTCGAGCGTCAGGCGGACCGCCTCCCCGTGCTGGGGGTCCATCTGAGTGATCAGGGCGGTGCGCGGCCGCCCGAAGGCGTCGACCCGCAGCTCGGCCAGACCATCCTTGCCCCGGAGGTAGGCGTCGTAACGCGACTCGATCCCTCCCTGGCCGACCTTGTCGCTCAGGCGGTAACCCTTGCGCCGGAAACGCGCGTATTGCTCGGGCGAAATCAGCCCGACGCTGCCGAGCACCTGAGCCGCGAGGGACTGGTAGGGGTAGTGCCGGAGGTACGTGGACGTGAGGTCGACACCGGGAAACTCGCGAGCGCGTTCCTGCAGGTACATGCTCTGCTCCTGGTGGATCGACTCCTGAACGGTCACCGGCGTGGCCGGGTCGCCACCGCGCTTCTTGAGCTCGGTGACCATCTCGCTGACCGGGACGTTGATGACCCTGGAGAGCCGCCGCAGCTCGTTGAGGCGGGCAGGCCACTTGTTAGGGAGATCAGCCGTCCACAGCTGGACTGCGGTGGCGGAGCGATTGTCGACGATCGTCCGGCCCCACCGGTCGAGCACAGGACCCCGCGGGGCCTCGAGCGGGATCGAGCGGAGCTGGTTGTTGACTGCGGCGTGGAGGTACTGCGGGCCCGAGAGCACCTGCAGGGCCCAGAGCCTGAAGAAGAGAATCCCGAAGACGGCGATCGCGATCCCGCCGAGGATCGCAAGCCGAAGCGCGAGCTGGGGAGTCAGCCGGAACGGCTCGGCCACTCCGGCCGTCGGAGGTAGGAACGGTCTCGAGCCGGAGCCGTTCGTCGAGGGCCGCCGGCGCCGGCTTCGTCCAGTCCGGGTCTCGGTGCTAGCCAAGCAACTGCACCTCCTCGAGCCCGCTCGGCGGCGGACGGAAGAGGCGCCGGCAGAGCGCGTACACCGGCACGGTCAGGATCAGGTTGAAGATCAACTCGAACGGAAGCGCGTTCAGGAGCAGGCGAGACGCCGAGGCCGTGTCTCCGAGCATGTAGTGCAGGACGAGCGCCCCGAACGAGTAGAGGATCGTCACGACCGCGACCGAGACGAAGGGCGCGTGGGTCCGGTCGCGGCCAGTCGTCTCGCCATAGCGGCCGATCCAGTAGCCGGCGATAGTCAATAGCAGCGAGGTGACGCCGAGGGTCTGGAGCGTCGCAGTGTCGACGACGAGACCGGCCCCGAAACCGGCGGCGGCGCCGAAGATCGTCCCGCGGAGTAGCGCCATGGAGACCAGCGTCACGAGCACGAGGTCGGGCGCGCCGTGGAAGACGTCGATCTGCGAGAGCAGCGTGACCTGGACGATCGCGGCGACGAACAGCACGCCCGCCCCTTTCGCGATGTCGGCGATCATCGTTTCTTCGGGGGGAACAACACGACCAGCGAGCTCAACGTCTTGAAGTTCACGAAGGGCTGCAGTTGGACGTGCTTGTAGAGATCGACCTCGTTCTGGCCCACTCCGGTGACCTGGCCGATGGGAATTCCTGGCGGGTAGATCGAGCTGAGCCCGGCCGCCTTCCAGCCGGCCGTCACGAGGATGTCGCCCCGATACACCTGCTGGTCCTTGCTGACATGATCGAAGCTGCCACCGCCTTTGACGGTCCCCTGGGCGCCGGTCTTCACATCGACCGCTGAAACCGACGTCGTATCGTCGGTCAGCAGCGCGACAAGTGACTGGTTATGGGCGACCCGGACGACCGTGCCGACGAGGCCCTCACCGGTGACGACCGGGTCGAACTCTTTGATCCCGGAGGAAGAGCCCTCGCCAATCGTCACCTGTTGTGCGTAGGCGGACGGGATCTGCGCCATGATCGGGGCGGTGACGTGGCCGAAGCCGCGCGGATAACTCGGACTGTTGATGAAGTGGAGCTTCTTTCGGAGGTCGGCGTTCTCGTACGCTGCGAAGGCGTTCTGCGACGCCTGCTGACGGAGTTGGTCGATTTCAGCGCGCAGTCGGTTGTTCTGTGACTTCGCGTGGACGAGCCCGGCGAAGTAACCGTACGCGTCCCGGAACGGGCGAGAAACGCGGTCGGCTCCCACCTCGAAGGGCCGCAGCACGGTGGCACCCGCGCTCTGCACCTGGTGGAGGCCGCCGCCGCTCGATTCGCGGAAGTAGATCGTGATCAGGGCGATCGAGAGCAGCACGAGGACACCTGCCACGATCCGGCGCCTGACGGCGCTGGCTCTTCGTGACGAGTATGAGACCGGCCTCGAGCGCGGGGCCCCCGCTCCCAAGACCGCCAGCCGTGCTGAGCGGTTGCGAGGCACGAAGCGTTCTAGTTTAGGGAAGGATTCGGCGAGCCGTTAAGGAAGGAGTTTTGTTCGTCAGTAGGGCCGGTGATTGTTCCGCCGGGCCTTGGAGGCGCTGCGGTGGATCGCCTCGAACTCCTCGAGGCTGCGGCCGGAGCCGACCGCAACGCAGGTGAGCGGGCTCTCCGCCAGATGCACCGGCATCTGAGTCTCGTAGCGCAGCCGCTCGTCCAGGCCGTGCAGAAGCGCTCCGCCGCCGGCGAGGACGATGCCACGGTCCATGATGTCAGCGGCGAGCTCGGGCGGGGTCTTGTCGAGCGTCGACTTGATCGCGTCGACGATCTGGGTGACAGGGCCGTCGAGGGCTCTGCGGACTTCCTCGGAGCTGAGGATCACGGTCTTCGGCAGGCCGGTGAGCATGTCGCGCCCTCGGACCTCCGCCTGCACCTCGTCCCGCAGATCGAACGCCGAGCCAACCTCGAGCTTGATTTCCTCCGCGGTCTGCTGGCCGACGAGCAGCTTGTACTCGGTCTTGATGTGCTGGATGATCGCCTCGTCCATCTCGTCGCCGCCGACGCGCATGCTCTGGCTGACGACGATGCCGCCGAGCGAGATGATCGCCACCTCAGTCGTGCCGCCGCCGATGTCGACGATCATGTTCCCTGTCGGCTCCGAGACGGGGAGACCGGCGCCGATCGCGGCGGCCATCGGCTCCTCGATCAGATAGGCCTGCCTGGCGCCGGCGGAAAGGGTGGCTTCCTCGACAGCTCTTTTTTCGACGCCCGTGACGCCGCTCGGAACGCAGACGACGACGCGCGGGTGCGCGAACCGGTGCTGGTGCACCTTCTGGATGAAATGGCGGAGCATCTGTTCGGTGACGTCGAAGTCTGCGATGACCCCGTCCTTGAGGGGGCGGATCGCGGCGATCGTCCCAGGGGTGCGCCCGAGCATGCGCTTGGCCTCGACGCCGACGGCGTGGACCTCGCCGGAACGCTGGTCGATCGCGACGACGGACGGCTCGCTGAGAACGATCCCGCGGCCCCTGACGTAGACCAGCGTATTTGCGGTGCCGAGGTCGACAGCCATGTCTCGGCCTCCGAACCCGGTCATCGAGGTGAAGATCCCCATTGCCCCGCGCCGAGTCTAGCTACCTGCTGGGGAAAAGTCGCTGCACATCACGTTGCGCGGCCTCGACCTCCTTGCGGACGAAACAGCCCGCGAGGTGGTCGTTGACGAGGCCAACCGCCTGCATCGTGGCGTAAACCGTGGTCGGGCCGACGAAGGCGAAGCCGCGTCGCTTCAGCTCCTTCGCGAGTTGCTTCGATTCCTCTGTGACTGACTCCAGGTCCGCGTAGGAAAGCGGCGCGTTAGGCGCCGGCGGACGGAAGCTCGAGACGAGCTCCAGGAGAGGTGTGTCGTCGCGCATCGCAACGGTCGCCCGGGCGTTCTGGACGATTGCCTCAAGCTTGCGGCGGTTGCGGATGACACGGGGGTCTTGCAACAAGGCCTCGACCTCCTTACGACCGAACGCGGCGACGGCGTCCGGGTCGAAACCAGTGAGAGCGTCCCTGATCCCGTCACGTTTGCGGAGGATCAACGCCCAGGAGAGCCCGCTCTGCAGGCACTCGAGGCTGAGCTTCTCGTAGATGCCGCGTTCCTCGGTGACCGGTCGCCCCCACTCTTTGTCGTGGTAGTCGCGATATCGCTCGTCGCTCGCGCCCCAGCGACACCGTGCCTTGCCGTCCTCGCCGGTGACGAGGTCTGTCACGCTGTGCCCCTTCGAGGCGTGTCCCCACGCCTGGCACCAGGACCGGTCCCGCAGAGACGAAACCGTGCCGCCTTTGCGCCAAGCCGGTGCCAGGCACCGGCGGGCGCCGAGACGGCGGCTACGGTCGGCAGATGCCCCGCCCACCTCGACTCCAGGCTCCCGGCGCGACGTACCACGTGACGACGCGTGGAAACCGCAGGCAGGAGATCTTTATTGACACCCGGGACCGGCTCCGCTTTCTTCAACTCCTCGGGCAAGTCGTCGACCTCCTGGGATGGAAGTGCCACACGTACTGCTTGATGACGAATCACTATCACCTCCTCATCCAGACGCGCGAAGCGGACATCTCGGTGGGAATGCACAGGTTGAACGGTGTGTATGCGAAATGGTTCAACTGGCGCCACGGCTATACCGGGCACCTCTTCGAACGCCGCTTCCACGACGAGCTCGTCGAGGGGCAGGCACATCTGCTCGAGCTGACGCGCTACATCGTGCTCAACCCGGTACGCGCGGGCCTCACGACCAACGCGGGCGACTGGCGCTGGAGTAGCTACAACGCGACCATCGGGAAGCAGGCGCAGCCGGGCTTCCTGACGACGAATTGGGTGCTCTCGCTCTTCAGCGAGGATCCGAATCGCGCCCGCGAGCTGTACCGGGAGTTCGTCGACGCCGGCGCAACGGGACACCGCCGCTCGGGGCGTGTCCTCGTGCCTGGCACCGGGACACGCCCCGATCAGCCATACCCGTACACGCCCGGGAAGCGTTCGGCGAGGCGATTGACGAGCAGCGCGGCCGGCAGGCCGACCACGTTCAGATAGTCGCCTTCGATCCGCTCCACCAAGGCGGCGCCGAGGCCCTGGATCGCGTAGCCGCCGGCTCGCTCGCGCCACTCTTCGCTGACGACATAGAGGCCGAGCTCCCGCGGCGTCAGGGCGCGAAACGACACGCGCGTGACCGCGTGGTGCAGTTCCTCCCAGGCCGCTGTCAGCAGGCACAGGCCGGAGACGACCTCGTGAGTCTGGCCGGACAGCTCCTCCAGCATCGCCTCGGCCTCGGCCTCATCGGCGGGCTTGCCGTAGACGCGGCCGCCGAGAACAACCTCGGTGTCGACTCCGAGGACGGGCCGCTCATCCGCGATTCCGGCGACCGACCGAGCCTTTCCCTGCGCGTGCCGCTCGACCTCTGCGACGGGATCAGCGCCTGTCGACTCCTCTTTGTACTGCGGGACGACCACCTCGAACGGAATTCCGAGCTGCTCCAGGATCGCCCGCCGTTGCGGCGACCGCGAGGCCAGCAGGAGCGGCGGCGCAGGCGGCGCGCTCACGCCCGCTTACGAGCGCGCCAGATGTCTTCGGCCGGCCACTTTCGAGCCCACTCGGCCGCCACGAAGTCGTAGTGAGGATGGTCGACCGCGTCGCGGGGCGCCTGCAGCTCGTGCAAGGCCAAAACATCGAGGCCGTTCTCGCGAAGAACGTGAACCCACTCGCCGTGCGGGAGATAGAAGTTAACGCCCTCGTCCTCGCCAGGCCAATCGAAGCGATACATCCCGAACTGCGGGCGCACAAGACGTTCCTCAACCGGACCCTCATCGGGCGAACAGAGGATCGAGATTGTGGAGTTGCAAAGGAAGACAAGCTCGCCGCGCGGGCGGAGCAGACGCGCCGCCTCGGCGACCCACCGTTCCGGCTCGCACCAGATCGAGGCGCCGAACTCCGACAGCGCGAGGTCAAATGACTCGTCGGGAAGCGGCACGTCTTCCGCACTTGCCTCGATGAGCGGAAACTCGAGCCCGAACTCCTGCTGACACTCACGGGCCGTCTCCAGTTGCGCCGGGGTGACGTCGACGCCGACGGGATGCGCTCCTCGCTTCGCGAGCCAGGCCGAGAAGTAGGCAGTTCCGCAGCCGAGCTCGACGACGTCCATCCCCGCGACGTCCGGCAGCGCGCCGACCTCGGCTTCGGGCTTCTGGAAGACACCCCAGCGAATCTCGTCCTGCGCCCAAGCTTCGCGGGCTTGCTTACCGGTGTACGCGGCGTTTTCGTTAGTCCAGACGTCGCGGTTGCGGGCGGCGTCGGCCGAAAGCTCAGACTGCGTCATCGCCGAACCAGAGCCCGATCTCGCGCTTCGCGGACTCGGGCGAGTCGGACCCGTGCACGAGATTGTCTGGCATCGCGAGCGCGAGGTCGCCCCGGATCGTCCCCGGCGCGGCATCGGTCGGGTTGGTCGCACCCATCGTCGTCCGGACGACGGAGATCGCCGACTCGCCTTCCAGGACAAACGCAAGCGTTGGCGCCGAGGTGATGAACTCGACGAGCTCGCCGAAGAACGGCTTCTCTCTGTGCTCGGCGTAGTGCTCCTCGGCAAGCTGGCGATCAACCGTCAGGAGCTTCGCCGCCCTCAATTCGAGCCCGCGCCCCTCGAACCGAGCAAGAATCTCGCCGGCAAGCTTGCGGCCAACCGCGTCCGGCTTGATGAGGACGAGTGTGCGTTCCGCGGCCAAGCCGGGCGCAGTCTACTCAGCGCGTCGCTGTTCTCTCCGCGGGCGCGAGGGCTCGAGCAACTTCGTCTTGCCGAGCTGCGCCGGCGTCGCCGCCTCGACCGGAGTCTCGCAGTACGGGCAGACCTGCCACAGCGCCTCGAGCGGCGCCTTGCAGTTGACGCAGGCCTGCTTCAGCTTCGTCGTGCAGACCGGGCAGACGAGGAAGGTTGCCTCGACCTGAGCGCGGCAAACGGGGCAGTGGAGGTTGCGTGTCGCAAGCCGGTCCTCCATCGCGCGGATCTCGAGCTCTCGTTCGCGCACCTCTTCGAGGTACTCCGGCGGCCGCAGGAGCAGGTAAACGAGTGCGCCGATGAACGGCACCAGCCCGATCAGCGTTGCCATCCCCACGAGCCAGGGATCGTCGATCCGCCGCCGTGCGTCCTTGTAGACCCACAGCGCCACAGAGAGCCAGAACACAGCGACGAAGAAGATCGCGAGGTTGCGAACGATCGTCCAGGTGCCTGAGCTGAAGAACCCGAAGGGGCCGCTGGCGATAAGCACGTCGTAAACCATGTTCACGCTCCGGTCAGAGAAGGAGCTTGCCGACGAGATAGCCGGCGCCGAACGCGAGTCCCACGACCGCAACAATCACGATCGAGGCGACGGCGAACACGCTCAGCCTCTCGCCAAGCTTGGTCATGGTACGGGTTCCAACTGGCCGAAGAGGTCCCGGAGAAGATAGAGCGATCCGGTAACGAGGACGGCTCCACCAGACCCCGCGGTCTCTCGGGCGCGATCGAGGGCATTCGTGGCATCTGGAACCGATTCGACGTCAGAGAAAAACTCCCTCGCTAGCTGCGCCAGGTCGTCCGCGCGCAACGTGCGTTCGGTTTCCGTCTGAGTGGCGACGAAACGGCGGCCGACGCTTGCCAACGCACCGAGCATCGCGGGCGCATCCTTGTCCGCGAGGATCGCGGCGCAGATCACGTAATCGTCACGCGGAAGCCGGGCGACGAGCCACTCGACGCCGGCGGGATTGTGCGCGCCGGCGAAGACGTCGTCGCGGGAGAAGTCGAGCCGACCGGGGATCGAGACCTCCACCTCACCGGCGAGCTTGCGACCGAGGAACCGCTCTGCGGCGATGCGGCCGACGTCATCGGCCACCACGACCGCGGCTCCTCGTTCGCGCGCGAGCCCCTCCCACTCCAGCTCACCGACCACCACGGTTGCACCCGGCGTGACGACCGCGAGCTTTTCGCGGGCGATTAGCTCGCGCGTGTCCCCGAGCACGTCGGTGTGGTCGAGGGAGACGTTCGTCAGCGCGACCACGCCGGCGTCGAGCACGTTGGTCGCGTCGAGCCGGCCGCCGAGGCCCGCTTCGACCACCGCGACGTCGACACCGGCCGCCGAGAACTCGGTCAGCGCCGCAGCCGTGAGCGTCTCGAATTGCGTCGCTCGCACGCGCTCGGCCGCGCCGCGAACCCGCTCGACCGCGGCCTCGAAGTCGGCGTCCGCGCCGTCGACTTGGATCCGCTCGCTCCACCCGGAGACATGCGGGGACGTGTAGGCGCCCACCGAGAGACCTTCCCTCGCCAGAAATGCGGCGGCGCGCCGCGTAGCCGTCGACTTCCCGTTCGTGCCGACGACGTGGATCGCCGGATAGGCGCGCTGCGGCTCGCCCAGCTCGGCGAGCAGCTCGCGCATTGGCCCCAGACCGAACTCCTCGGGCCAGGGCGAAAGCGACTCTATGAACTCAACTTGAGAGGGCATCGAGCTCGCGCCGGTACTTGGCGAGCTTCTCGCGCTCGGCCTCGACGACGTCGGGCGCCGCGTTTTCGACGAACCGCTCATTCGCAAGCATCTTCTCCGCGCGTTCGACCTCCTTGCGCAGGCGCTCGATCTCGGCCTCGGCACTCCCGCCGTCGGCCTTCACCCGATCGGGCCTCACGACAGCGGCGAAGATCCGATCCTTTTCACCGCTCAGAGGCGTCAGCACGCCGCTCCGGCGAAACCGCTCGGCAGCTTCCTGCACGTCCTGCAGCGCTCCCGCCTCCGCGTCGTCGCCCGCCTCGGGCCACGGCGCGACGATCAGGCGCGTCTCGCGGCCGGGCAGGTTGGACCAGATCTCCTCGGTGACGTGCGGCATCGCCGGGTGCAGCAGCTTCAGAAGCCGCTCGAGCGCCGCGGCCGCGGTCGCGAGCGCATCCCCATCTCCCGAGTAGATCCGTGGCTTGATCGCCTCGAGATACCAGTCGCAAAAGTCGTCGAAGGTGAGGCGGTAGAGCTCCTGCACCAAGTGCGAGAAATCGAAGGATTCGAGGTTCGCCTCGACGGCGCGCTGGGTTTGTGAAAGGCGGGCGAGGATCCACCTTTCCTCGAGCGACGACGGGCGCTCCGCGATCTCGGTCACCCCCGCCTGAAGCAGCAGCCGGCTCGCGTTCCAGAGCTTGTTCGCAAGCTTGCGGCCCTTCAGGATCTTGTCTTCGGAGAACGTCACGTCCTGCGAGGACGCCATCTCCATCAAGCCGTAGCGCGTCGCGTCGGCGCCGTGGGCCTCGATGTTCGCCATCGGATTCATCCCGGTCCCGAGGCTCTTCGACATCCGTCCGCCGGCGGGCGCGTGAAGCAAGGAGTGGATGACGACGTCCCCGAACGGCACCTCCCCCATCAGCTCGAGACCCGAGAAGATCATGCGGTTTTCCCAGAGGCGGATGATGTCGCGGGCCGTCGTGTTGAGGTCGCCGGGATAGAAGGTGCGCAGGTCGGGCGTGTCGTCGGGCCAGCCGAGGGTCGCGAACGGCCAGAGCGCCGACGAGAACCACGTGTCGAGAACGTCCTCGCTCCGGGTCAGTTCGCCTGAGCCACACTCGGCGCAAGCGTCCGGCTCGGTCTCCTGCACCGTCACATGACCGTTCGGGCACTCCCAGAGCGGCAGCTGGTGCCCCCACCAGATCTGACGCGAGATGTTCCAGTCGGGCGCCTCCTCGAGCGACGAGATCGCAAACCTGTGTTGCGATTCGGGGTGAAATCGCACCCGGCCCTCGCGCAGCGCCTCGAGCGCCGGCTGCTTCAGCTCCGCCATCGCACACCACCATTGCAGCGAGATGCGCGGCTCGATCCGCGACTTGCACCGGTCACACAGCGCGACCGTGTGGCGGTACGACTCGCGCTTCTCGAGCTGGTCATGCTCGCGAAGCCACTCGAGAATCCGCTCCTCGGCCTCCTCCTGGGTCAGGCCGGCGAGCTCCCCCGCCTCGTCGTTCATCCGCCCATCGGGGCCGATCACCGTCAGCGCGGGAAGCCCGTGATCGACTCCGATCTCGTAGTCCTTCGCGTCGTGCCCGGGCGTGACCTTGAGGGCGCCGGTGCCGAAGTCCATCTCAACCCGCTCGTCGGCGATCACGGGAACCCGCCGTTCGACGAACGGCACGACGACCTCCTTGCCGACGAGGTCGCGGTAGCGCTCGTCGTCAGGGTGCACGGCGACCGCCACGTCGGCCGGGATCGTCGCGGGTCGCACGGTCGCGATCGTGAGGTGGACGTCAGCGTCAGCCAGCGGGTAGCGGACGTACGTCAGCGCATCGTCGACCTCGACGTGGGCAAGCTCGAGATCGGAGAGCGAGGTCAGGTGGAACGGGCACCAGTTCACGATGCGGTTCGCCCGATAGATCCAGCCCTTGTTCCAAAGGTGGACGAAGAACCGCATCACGGCCCAGACGTAGGCGTCGTCCATCGTGAAGCGCTCCCGCCGGTAGTCGAGCGAGGCGCCGATCCGCCGGAACTGCAGCATGATCTTGCCGCCGTATTCGTGGAGCCATTCCCAGACGAGCGCCACGAACGCCTCGCGGCCGAGATCCTGGCGCGTCTTGCCCTGTTCGGCGAGGTGCTTCTCGACCGCGTTCTGGGTCGAGATGCCGGCATGGTCGTAGCCGGGCTGGAAGAGGACGTTGTAGCCCTGCATCCGGCGCGTCCGCACGATCGTGTCCGCCAGCGAGAGCTGTAAGGCGTGGCCGAGATGCAGGTCGCCGGTCACGTTCGGCGGCGGATGCGCAATCGCGAAGCTCTCGCGCGGATCGTCGGCCTCGGCGTTGTAGAGGCCTTCCTCCTCCCACGTGTGCTGCCAGCGCTCCTCGACCCCGTTCGGGTTGTACAGCGGCTCCATCAGGGCATCGTAGTGCTGCCGACGTTTCGCGTCCGCGGGCGTGAATCCGGTGCGATCAGGCAGCGACTATGCCCGCAGTATGACCGCTCTCAGCCGTTCATCGCAAGGCCGACGCCGGCGCAAACTCGACGCAGTTTCGTCGCCAACGACGACGTGATGTAGGTGTACACCTACATCACATGAGCCGGAGAACCCAGATCACGCTGAGCGATCGCCAGCACGCGTTTCTTATGGGGGAGTCGCTACGCACGGGCCTGTCGCTCGCCGAGCTCGTTCGTCGAGCGGTCGACGGGACGTACCGTCCTCACGTGCGGCCGCGGGTATCCGGCTTCGAGCTCAGCGTCGGTGTGTGGACCCAACCGGACGCGGCCGTCATCGGCCGGCGTCGCTCCAAGAAACTTCTCTAGGCCGAACTCGCGGAGGGCTAAGCCGACTCTTCGGCGAGCTCTTCCGGCTCGTCGGCGGCGGCACCGGCACCGCTGGTCACGAGCGTCGGCTTGAGCTCCTTGGAGATCGTCTCTTTCGTGATCGCGCACTTGACGACGTCGTTCCGCGACGGCAGCTCGAACATGACGTCGAGCAACGCGGACTCGATGATCGACCGCAAGCCGCGGGCCCCGGTCTCGCGCTCAAGCGCCTTGTCCGAGATTTCCCAGAGCGCATCCTCGGTGAAGACGAGCTCGATGTTGTCGTAACCGAAGAAGCGCTGGTACTGCTTGACGAGAGCGTTCTTCGGCTCGGTCAAAATCTGCACGAGATCCTCACGCTGCAACTGGTGCACGGCCGAGACGACCGGCAGGCGGCCGATGAACTCCGGGATCAGGCCGTACGAGAGCAGGTCCTCGGGCATCACCTGTGTGAGCAGCTCGGCAGCTTCCGTCGAGTTCTTCGAGCGGATGTCGGCGCCGAAACCGACCGCGTTCTTGCCGATGCGCTTGGCGATGATCTTGTCGAGATCCGCAAACGCCCCGCCGCAGATGAACAGGATATTGGTCGTGTCGATCGAGAGGAACTCCTGGTGCGGATGCTTGCGTCCGCCCTGCGGCGGGACCGAGGCCACCGTCCCCTCGAGAATCTTCAGCAGCGCCTGCTGGACGCCCTCGCCCGAAACATCCCGCGTGATGGACGGGTTGTCCGCCTTGCGCGCGATCTTGTCGACCTCGTCGATATAGATGATCCCGGTCTCGGCCTTCTTGATGTCGAAGTCGGCCGCCTGGATCAGCTTGAGGAGGATGTTCTCGACGTCCTCGCCGACGTAGCCGGCTTCGGTCAGCGCCGTTGCGTCTGCGATCGCAAAAGGAACGTTGAGGATCCGCGCGAGGGTCTGAGCGAGCAGTGTCTTGCCGCAGCCGGTGGGACCGAGCAGCAGGATGTTCGACTTCTGCAACTCCACCTCGCCGTCCTCGGTCACCATCTGGACGCGCTTGTAGTGGTTGTAGACCGCGACGGAGAGCGTCCGCTTCGCTTCCTCCTGTGAGACCACGTAATCGTTCAGGACGTCGTAGATGTCCTTCGGCTTTGGCAGATTCTCGAGATCGAGCTGCGCCGGAGCCGTCAGCTCCTCGTCGATGATCTCGTTGCAGAGATCGATGCACTCGTCGCAGATGTAGACCCCGGGGCCTGCGATCAGCTTCTTGACCTGCCGCTGCGATTTGCCGCAGAAGCTGCAGAGAAGTTGCTCGTTGCCGTCTGTCGCTCGGGCCACGGTTCTCCTTTTACTCCGGAATCGCCTGGAACGCTAGGGGCGTGACCCGTCGCGATGGACGATTACGTTGTCGATGATGCCGTACTCCTGGGCTTCTTGCGGCGTCATGAAGTAGTCGCGTTCCATGTCCTTTGACACTCGATCGAGGGGCTGCCCGGTGTGTTCCGACATGATCTCCTCGAGCGTCCGCTTCAGTGCAATCGTCTCGCGCGCGTGGATTTCGATGTCGGTCGCCTGGCCTTGGAATCCGCCCCACACCTGGTGGATGAGGATCTTGGAGTTCGGGAGGGCCATCCGCTTTCCTTTCGTCCCGCCCGCGAGAAGCAGTGCACCCATCGACATCGCGGTCCCGACGCAGATCGTCTGCACGTCCGGCTTGATGAACTGCATCGTGTCGTAGATCGCGAGCCCGTGGTACACGGAGCCGCCCGGTGAGTTGACGTAGATAGAGATGTCCTTGTCCGGATCCTCGGACTCGAGGTGGAGAAGCTGGGCGATGATCAGATTCGCGATCTGATCGTCGACCGGGGTGCCGAGAAAGACGATGCGCTCGTTCAGCAGGCGCGAGTAAATGTCGAACGCGCGCTCGCCTCGCGAGGTCTGCTCGACGACCATGGGAATCAACGGGCTCATGCAGGCTCCTTGCTAGCGGGGGTCCAGAGTTTCGTTTCGGTCGGTGCGGTTTCCTTGTCGGGGGTCCAAAGCTTGTCTCGGGCGTCGGCGAGATCGGGAGAGATGCGCTTGACCTCGGACACGATCCGGTCGAGCGTCTCTTTCAGCCGCAGGTCGGCGCGGAGCGTCTCGAAACGCCCGGACTCGCGGATCTGGGTGACAACTTCGTCCGGGTCCTCGCCGGCGGCCTCGGCCTGCTCGCGTATCAACTCGTCGACCTCGTCATCGGAGACCTCGATCCCGAGCTTGTCGGCTGCCGCCTCGAGGACGAGCTCCCGCGCAACTGATTGCGCGGCCTCGGCGCGAACGCCTTCGGCGAGCTGCTCCGGCGTCTGGCCGCTCAACTGCAGGTAGAGGTCGGCGCTGATCCCACGGCGGTCGAGTGACCGGCCAAGCTGGTTGAGCAGCTCGCGCGCCCGGGCGTCGACGAGCGGGCCCGACGCGGTCGCATTCGAGGCCGCGACGAGCCGGTCGACTGCCTCTGCACGGAAGGCGGCATCGAGCTCGTCCTCGAGCTGCTCGCGGAGGCTCGCCTCGATGTCCGCCCCCAGCTCCGCATACGTGTCGAACTCGCTCGCTGCCCGTGCAAGCTCGTCGTCAGCCGGGGGCAGCACCTTCTCCTTGATCTCCTTGACCGTCACCTGGGTCGTACGGGAGGAGCCGTCTGGAAGCGTGTATTCGATCGCGCGCGTTTCCCCGGTCGCGGCGCCGATCAGCGCGCGCTCGACCTCCTCGAGCACCCTGCCGGTGCCGAGCTCGAGCACGAGGTCGCGCTGCGCCTCTCCGGATTCCTCGACCGCGTCGACGACGACGACGTCGCCGGTCTGCGCCGGCCGGTCTTCGACCGGAGCGAGGTCGGCAACGCTCTCCCGCAGCACTTCGATCTCCTGGTCGACGAGCTCGGGCGGAATCTCTGCTTCGCGGTACGGAACCTCGAGGTTCGTCCAGTCGGCGACCTCGGGCTTGGGCTGAACGTCGACCGTCGCCGTGAAGCTCCATTCGTCATCCTCGGACGCGGGCAGGTCGTAGTCGAACTGCGGCTGCGTGATCGGGCGAATCCGGGTGCTCGCGGCTGCGTTCCAGAACCAGCCGCCGATGTGGCTCTCGACCGCCTCGGTCATGAGCCGTTCCTCGCCGACCCGAGCGCGCAGAACCTGCGGCGGAACCTTGCCCGGACGGAAGCCGGGGACCTTGACGCTGCCCGCGAGATCGGAGGTCGCGTGCTCGATCGCGTGACGGATGTCCTCGCGAGGCACATCGACCTTGAGGCGAACCTTGTTGTCGGCGAGCTCTTCGACTTGGACAGCCACCTGACCATTCAAGCAAAGGGGTTGCGCCTGCCGTCATCGGGCGTGTCTCGGTGCCAGACCTGGGGACATGGCTTGTCGTCGCCAAAGCGAGTCGGTGAGCCAAAGGTGCCGGAACCCAGGTGTCCCCCGCGGACGTGACCTGGTGCCAGGCACGGGGACACGTCCCGGACTGAGGGAGCGTTAGGGTCGGCACATGCGCCTTTACGTTCTCGCGCGGCACGGTGAGTCTGTGCTGAACCAGGAGGGACGGGTCAACGGCGACCCTGCGGTCCCGGCGCCCCTGACCGAGCGCGGACGCGAGAAAGCGGCGCAGCTCGGGCTCGAACTGCGCGGCCTGCCCCTGGACGCGTGCGTTCACACGCGGTTCGGCCGCACCCTAGAGACGGCCCGGATCGCCCTCGAAGGCCGGGAGATTCCGTTCATCGAGGAGGAGCTCTTCGACGACGTCCGCATCGGCGAGCTCGAGGGCTGGACGGTCGACGAGTACCGCGAGTGGAAACGCGACCGCACTCGTGCGGACCGCTTTCCCGGAGGCGAGAGCCTCGACGAGGCTGCACACCGCTACGCCACCGGCTACCGCAACCTGCTCGAGCGCCCCCACGAGCGAGTATTCGTCGTCTGTCACGAGATCCCGATTCGGTACGCGCTCAACGCTGCTGGCAACTCCGATGATCTTGACCGCCCGGTGCACTTCATCCCAAACGCGATGCCGTTCCTGTTCGACAACGATGCGCTGGCGGCGGCGGCCGACCGGATCGATCGTCTCGCTAGCGAAGACCCAAGTACTCGTTCGCAGCACTGACGTGCAAGCCCGGTTGAGGCCCTCCCGCGATCGCATAGACCTTGTCGTCGAACGTGGCAACGGCAAGGCCGTGCCTGGGCGTGCGCATGTCGGGGAGCCGCGACCAGCGCTTGTCGCGGACCTCGTAGGCATAGACGGATGGGATCGTGCCGGCAGGCTCTTCCCCGCCCACAGAGACGATTCGTCCAGCCACGACGGCCGCGCCAGTACCGCCGCGTGGGTATGGGACTGCGGGCAGCGGCGACCACTTGTGCCGAGCGGGCGAGTAGGCGTCGAAGCTCGAGAAGTTCGTGCCGCCAGACCGACCCCCGAGCGCGTAGACCGTGCCGCCGGCCGCGGTGACTGCGAGGTGCTCACGCGGTTTTGGTCCCGGGGCGAAACCCCAGCGGCCTGTGCGGAGGTCGAGGACGAGCATGCGGGGAGCGAGCTTCCCGGGCGCGACGACCTCGCCGACGACGTAGAGCTTGCGGGCTACGACCGCAGCACCGGCCGCCGCCCGCGGGGCCGGCAGTTTCCGTAAAGCGCGCCAGCGGCCCCGAAAGAAGACAAAGACAAGGCGCTCGGCGCCATATCCGCCGACGACGTAGAGGTGTCGCTCATCCGAGGCGGCCATCGCGTGATTCACCTTTGCCGGCAGGTCGGGCAGCCGCCGCCAACGACCCGTGCGCGGCGAGTAGGCGTCAGCGCGACCCGTACTCGTTCCGTCCCCGAGATAGCCGCCGACAACAACGATCTCGCTGCCGAGTCGAGCCGCCGCCACCTCCGTCCGCGCCATCGGCATGGGCGGCGCGGTTTGCCAACCCAGACTGCTGCTCGGTTCGGCCGAAGCGAGTGGAGTCACCGCGAGCAGGAGGACCACCAACGCGAGTGCGGGCGAGAGGACTCGAACCTCCAAGGGCTTTCGCCCAACGGGTCCTAAACCCGTCGCGTTTGCCAATTCCGCCACGCCCGCTTTTTCCTGGTTACAGAGTAGAGCGCCGGAAAGCTACTCACGCTGCGCAGCGCGCAGCTCGGCCTCGGCTTTCGCCAGCGAACGCTCCGCCTCGTTCGCCCGCGCACGGGCGGCCTTGGCCGCTTGACGCGCCTCCGCTGCCGCCGCTTGAGCCTGGGCGGCCTCTCGTTCGGCCACCTCCGCCTCGCGCGCTC
>JALYLK010000047.1 GCA_030774275.1 Actinomycetota bacterium | reverse complement strand
CCCATCTCGCGCCAGCTGCGGTTGAGCAGGTTGGCCCGGTGCTCTGGGCTGTTCATCCACAGTTTGAGAGCCCCCGCCGGACTGATGTCGGGAGTCGACCAGAGCAGGTTCTCGCCGGCCGACCAGGAGCTGTAGCCCCGATAACTGTAGAAGCTCGCGATCCGCTTGAAGAACGATCCGCCGTTGGCCGAGTCGTGACTGAAGTAACCCTTCTGCGCCATCGAGGCCGAGTGCTGGTCGGCCGCCGCAGTGAGCCTGGGCGACATGCGAAGCGCGCGAAGGCCGTGCTGCGCGCGAGTGGTGTTGATCTGACTGAGCAGTTGCGATTCGAGGGCGGAGAGGTGAAGGCGCGCGGCAGACGCGCTCGTTATTGCCTTGTGTGCGGCCTGGTGACGGTAAGCCGCATGGTTGTTCGGCGCAAAGCCGATGGCCGCGGCCGTGAGCGTTGCAAGTACCGGGTGCACGGTTCAAACATCGGCCGCACTCCCATATCAAGTCTCCCCCGTTTGGGGGATGGAGGCCGCGGCCCGCGCACTGCTCTCGCGCCGGTGGCGAAGCCAGTCGACGACGATCACCTGGATCGCGCCGGCAACCGGAATCGCGCCAAGAGCGCCGAGGATGCCCGCGAGCTCTGCGCCGATCAGAACCGAGATCAGGACCAACAACGGTGACAACTTGACGGTGCGCCCGTAGACGACAGGCTGGAGGAAATGATTCTCAACCTGCTGATAGACGATGAAGAACGCGACTACGACGATGCCGGCAACGATCGAGTGGATGAACGCGACCGCGCCGATCACAAACGCGGCGATCGTGGCGCCGGCCAGCGGGATCAGGTCGAGAATCGCGACGAGCAGTCCCAGCGCCACGGCGAATGGGACGCCCATGATGATCAACACGAGCGTCGTCGAGCCGCCGGCGATCAGGCTGATCAGCAGATTCCCGGTCACGTAACCGCCGACCGTCCGGTAGATCTGGTTGCAGACGTTCTCCCAGCGGGGGCGCGATTCGCGCGGCAACAACCCGTAGAAGCGCTCCATCCAGTTCGGGCCCTCGAGCAGCATGAAGAACGTCAGGAAGGCAACCGTGATCGTCCCCAGGACAATCGAGATCACGCTCTTCGTGATCGAGAGCGCCGTTCCGGTGAGACCGAGCACCCTCGTCGCGCCGCCCTTGTGGATTGCATCCCTGATCCGCTCGGGCAGGTGGTACTTCGTCTCCAGGAATCCGAACCGGCCCTTGCCCTTGCTGATGTCGTGCACGTAGTCGGGGACCTTGCCGACCAGGTCGCTGACCTGGTGGACGACCGTTGGAACGAAGAGCGCCCCGATCCCGGCGAATGCGACAAGGACGAGCACGAAGGTCACGCCCGAGGCCAGACCTCGCCTGGGGATTCCATGCCGCTGGAAGTACTCGACCGCCGGGTTCATCGCGAGCGCGAGAAAGAGCGAGATCAGGATCCAGATCACGACGTGCCGAGAGATCCAGATCACCTCGAGCACGATGGCGACGGCGATGATCGTGCCGAGCACGGTCAGGATCGTGCGCACGGGAAAGCGGACGAGCCGCTCAGGCACCACGCGACAAGGATTGCGGGCAGGTCGGACGTTCGTCCGCAAGAATGCGCAGCAGTGAGCCTGCGAGGAGAACCGATCGAAATGACGGCGACTCTGCCCGACGGCCGCTCGGTGCGGGTCTGGGTCGGTGTTCCGAAGGATTCGTACATCGCGCCGCGCGAGTTGGACACCGTGGACATCGAGCTCTCGCTCGTTGGCGGCAATCACCTGGCCGCCGTCAACACGGTTCTCGAGGCCGACCAGACGAGCGAGGCTCGGGCGCTTGCTCGCGAAATCGTCGCCGGCCTCGAGTCGGGCGAGCTCGAGCCGACCGCCGGGGCGCTAGAGCCGCTCGCGGACCAGCCGCGCTAGGGAGCCATGTCGAGCCACTCCGGGCGGTCGAAGCCGGCTAGCTCCTGGATCGAGCACGCGCGCGCCAGACGCTGACGATCGTGCAAGCCATTCCGCGCCTGTAGCGCGGCATGCTGTGCGTCAGTCAGTTCGATGTCCCGGACCCAATGACTCACGGAAGATGTGGACACGCCGAGAAGTCGCGCAATCTCCTTGATCGACCGCCCCTCCTCTCGGCGCATCGATCTTGCTTGTTCTTGCTCGCGTGTTTTCATTTCTGAAAACATAACGAGAGCGCCGGACGACGCTGAATCGAACCCGGACATTGAGGTGAGAGGAGCGGGCGGCCGGGATCGAACCGGCGACACGGAGGTTGGAAACCTCCTGCTCTGCCACTGAGCTACGCCCGCGTACGGACTAGCGTATCGGCGGTGCATCCATATTCGTGGAGCCTCCACGCCGAGGCCGTCGTGCTTGTTCCGCTCCTCGCGTTGGCGTACGCGTACGTCCTTCGCCGCTTCCCGGCGCCGGGCTGGCGGATCGCCTGCTTTCTCGGTGGGCTCGGGCTGATCCTCGCCGTCTTCGTGACACCGCTCGAGAACCTTGCGCTCCATTACCTGTTGACGGCGCACCTTCTCCAGAACGTCGCGCTCGCCGAGTGGAGCCCGGCGCTCATCGTGCTCGGGATTCCGCCGGCCGCGGCCGCTGCCGCGCGCAAATACGCCGCCGTTCGCGCGCTGACGCACCCGCTCGTCGCCCTGCCGCTCTGGCTGGCGACCTACTACGCCTGGCACCTTCCGGCCGCCTACGACACGGCGCTTCGTCATCCCTCGACGCTGCTCCACCTCGAGCACCTCTGCTACTTCGTCACCGGGGTGCTGGTCTGGTGGCCGGTGCTGA
>JALYLK010000046.1 GCA_030774275.1 Actinomycetota bacterium | reverse complement strand
GGATTGCGCGTTCTCTTGTCTCGACCTGCCGAGGCCGAGCGCGGCCTTGCTCACGCGGGGCTGGGCGATCTGTTCGACGACGTCCTCGACGACGTGCTGCCTGTGCTGTCACTGCCGAGACGGCGCGCGCTCGAGGTTGCCCTGCTCTTAGAGGACGCGTCAGGTGATCCCGTCAATCGCCGCGCGCTTGCCGTAGCGGTGCGCGAGGTGCTGCAGCTTCTCAGTGACCGGGCGCCAATTGTGATTGCCGTTGACGACGTCCAGTGGTTAGACCCGTCCTCGTCGAGCACGCTGGCGTTCGCGCTGCGAAGGCTGGACGCCAACCGCGTGTTCCTCCTCCTCGCCCGGCGGCTCGCCGGCGGAGCGCAGCCGTCGGAGCTCGAGCAAGCGCTCGGTCCGGAGCGCGTCCAGCGGCTGCCGGTGGGACCGCTCAGCGTCGGCGCGATCCATCGCTTCCTGCGTGACCGGCTCGGCGGGCCTTTCGCGCGCCAGACATTGCTCCGCATCCACGAGCGGTCGGGCGGAAACCCGTTCTTCGCGCTGGAGCTGGCCCGCGTGCTTGACGTGGACATCGACCCACTCGAGCCGCTCAGGGTTCCCGAGACGCTTGAAGAGCTCGTGCGCGCAAGGATCTCAGGGCTTCCCGAGCCCACGCGTGAGGCCCTGGCGTTCGCATCCGCACTAGGCACGGCTACTGATTCTGTCCTCGAGCGGGCAGGCGTTGCGGCAGACGCCCTCGACCCGGCGATCGAAGCGCATGTGATCGAGCGCGAGAACGGAACGATCCGCTTCACCCACCCACTGCTGTCATCGGTCCTCTACCACGACCTGGGGCGAGATGAGCGGCGGGCTGTTCATGGACGGATCGCCGAAATCGCCGAAGATGCGCTCAACCGCGCCCGTCATCTCGCACTAGCCAGCGACGCGCCGGACGCCGACGTCGCCAGCGTGCTCGACGACGCCGCGAGGCTCGCAACGGATCGCGGCGCGTCGGCGATCGCGGCCGAGCTCGCCGAGCAGGCGTTTCGGCTGACGCCAACGGACGCGCGGGACGACAGCCATCAGCGGGCGCTGGCCGCTGCTCGTGCGCATCACGCTGCAGGCGAGTGGACACGCGCCCGGACGATCGTCGTCGACCTCTTGTCCGAGGCGGAGATCGGATCACTGCGTGCGGAAGGGCTGGTTCTCTTGGCCGAGTTCGAGAGCGTCGACCGTTCCGCCGAGCTGCTCGAGGAAGCCCTTCGCGAGGCGGCGTCTCGCCCGGCGCTTCAGTCGGTGATCCACAGCCGGCTCGCGACGGCAACACGCTACAGAAAGGGGTGGGCGGGAGGGCTGGACCATGCGCGAACGGCTCTCGAGCTTGCCCAGGACCTCGACGACGACGCACTTCGTGTCCGCGCGCTCAGCGTGCTCTCCTTGCTGGGCGTCATGGCGGGCGACGCGGAGGCTTCGGCAAATGCAGCCCGAGCGCACGAGCTCGCACTCGCCGTCGGCGACGCGGAGCTGCTGAAGGAAGCGACTGACGCCGTCGCACAAGCACTCATCACACGCAGGAGCGTCCGCGCTGCCCGTGTGATGTTCGAGCGGGAGTACCGGAAGTGGCGGGAACGTGACGAGCCGTGGAGCGCGCACGCGCTCTGGAGTCTCTCGTGGGTCGAGTTGTGGGGCGGGCGCTGGGAGCTCGCGGCGGATTACGCCGCCCGCGCGCGCGACATCAAGGTCCAGTACGGACTCGAGGTGCCACAAGACCACCTCCCAATCGCGCTCATCGCCCTCCATCGCGGCAAGCTCGCGCTTGCCCGCGAGCACTCGGAGCGAGCTCTGAGGCTCGCAGAGCGGCAGCTCGGGCTTCACCCGCCTTTCCATCTCGCGAACCTGGGGCTCGTCGCCTTCTGGAGCGGAGATGCGCACGGGGGCGTCGAGTGGCTCGGCCAGGCTGAGGCGCAGGCAGCAAGGCTCGGTTGGGGAGAGCCAAGCCACCGCTTGTGGAGCGCAGACTACGCCGAGGCGCTGCTCGAGCTCGACCGGATCGACGATGCGTTGAGAGTCCTCGACGTCTGGGAGAAGGATGCGGTACGGCTCGGCCGCAAGTGGGTGCTCGCGCACGTGACGCGGTGCCGCGGTCTCGTGGCCGCCGCCGACGGGAACGTCGATGAGGCCGCTTCGCTTCTCGACCAGGCGGTCACGCAGCACAAGGAGGTAGGCGATTCGTTCGGCCGGGCTCGGGCCCTGCTTGCACTCGGCATCGTCCGCAGGCGCGCGCGGCAGAAGCGTCCAGCCCGCGAAGCGATCGAGGGTGCGCTTGCCGGCTTCGAGCAGCTCGGGGCGGCGACCTGGATCGAGAAGGCGCGAAACGAGCTCGGAAGCATCGGCGGGCGCAAACGTGAGGAGGGGCTGACGGCGGCCGAGCGGCGCGTTGCCGCCCTTGTCGCCGAAGGGCGGACGAACCGAGAGGTTGCCGCCGCACTGTTCCTCGGCGAGCGGACGGTCGCTAGCCACCTGACGCACATCTACGCCAAGCTCGGCTTGCGCTCGCGTAGCGAGCTCGCCAGCCGACTGCATTGAGGACCTCGCCCAACCCGCACAAAGTTCAGACGTTCTGACGTTTCCACCGTAGTGCCTCGGCCGTAGCATCGAGGGCGTGCCGAGCTACCTCGTCGAGACCTACCTCGCTCGTAGCCACGCGGGAGAGCGCGCAGCCCACGAGCGGCGGGCACGCTCGGCCGCCGAGGAGCGGACGCAGGAGAGGACAAGCGTCCGCTTCGAACGCTCGATCTACGTTCCCGAGGACGAGATCTGCTTCTTCGTCTTCGACGCCCCCTCGGGTTGGGAGGCTGCGTTAGTCGCGCAGCGCTCCGGACTCGATCCCATCCGGGTCGTCGAGGCGCTCTCGTCCAGGAAGGAGGAGTAATGAAGAAGAGGACGACTCAGCTAAAGGCGTTGCTCGTGTTCGTGGGCATCCTCGCGGTGGCCGTGACGGCGTCGCTGTCGGTGGCCTCGGCGAAGACGCCCAAGCCGGTCGTTGTGCCGCCCGACGCAGCGCTGACCTGGAACACGTACGCGGTCAACGCGGTGCGGGCGTCGACGCCGACAAAGGTCCAGACCGACGGCATGGTCTACATGTCGTACGCGCAGGCGGCCGTCTACGACGCCGTGACAAAACTCGAAGGCCGCTACGAGCCTTACCACGACTTCGCCTTCGCGGTCGCCCCCGGCGCTTCGGTGCAAGCGGCTGTCGCGGCAGCGGCGCGGACGATTCTCGACTACTACCTGCCCGATCAGCAGCCAGCGGTCGATGCCGAGTACGCCGCCTACCTCGCAACGCTGACCGGAAACATTGCGGGCGGGGTCGCACTCGGCGAGGCGGCGGCGAATGACATCATCGCCTTCCGAACCGGTGACGGTCTCAAGGCCGCGACGCCGAGCTACGGAGGGATCGGGCCGATCCTGCCCGGACAGTGGCAGTTGCAGCCTGGTCAGTCGGTGCAGACGCCCTGGCTCGCGACGATGCGGCCGTTCCTGCTCGACCGGGCCTCGCAGTTCCGGGCCGAGCCACCGCCCTCACTGA
The DNA here is from genome assembly GCA_030774275.1 of Actinomycetota bacterium. Classification (GTDB taxonomy): domain Bacteria; phylum Actinomycetota; class Thermoleophilia; order Gaiellales; family Gaiellaceae; genus 13-2-20CM-68-14. The sequence goes on along the minus strand of JALYLK010000046.1, from coordinate 978 downwards.
CGAGCCACCGCTACGCGAAGGATCTGAACGAGACCGAGGCCTACGGTGCGCTCAACAGCACCGTCCGCACCCCCGAGCAGAAGGCGATCGCCTACTTCTGGGTCGGGAACAACATCAACCAGTACAACCAGACGATGCAGAACGTCGTCGCGCAGCACGGCATGGACCTCGTCGAGGCCACGCATCTGATCGCGATGGGAGAGCTCGTCACCACCGACGCCGGGATCGCGTGCTTCGATACGAAGTTCTTCTACCAAGTCTGGCGCCCGATCACGGCGATCCGGAACGCCGACAAGGACGGCAATCCCGACACGACGGCCGACCCGAGCTGGCAGTCGCTGCTGCCAGTGCCGGGCCATCCTGAATACCCGTCACAGCACGGCTGCTTCACCGCCGCCTTCAGCGACGCCCTGGCCGCGGCGCTCCACACGAACCACCTCGACGTCACCATGCCGGGAGGACAAAACGGATTCACGACCCTCACAACCACCCAGCACTTCAACACCGTCGGGGACATGCAGAAGCAGGTCGTCGATGCTCGAGTCTGGCTCGGCTTCCACTTCCGCAACTCGGTCGAGCAGGGCGAGAGGCTCGGCAACGACGTTGCGAGCTGGGAGCTCAAGCGGTACTTCGAGCAGGCCGACGAGTAATCCGAGCTCAGCGACGAGTGGCCCGCGTTCGCGCGGGCCACTCGATTTCGATCTCGAGACGGTTGAGGCCCCCAGGCACATGCGGGGGTTTTCTATTCGGGGGGCAGATTTTTCGGGCTCACCCGAGGAAGGACAGGCTTCTACCCGTTCCGTTTCTGCTTCTGATCGGCGCTCGGCAAAGCGTTGCCTGCGAGGCCGTGGTCGTACGCGAATCTGGCCGCCTCGGTGCGGCTTCCGACGTCGAGCTTGCGGTAGACGTTCGTCAGGTGGTACTTGATCGTCTGCTCGCTGAGCCACAAATCGGCGGCGATCTGCTTGTTCGAACGGC
>JALYLK010000045.1 GCA_030774275.1 Actinomycetota bacterium | reverse complement strand
GTCATACGGTGCGAACGACGGCAGAGCCACGGCGCGATGTTATGCGGCGCGCGGCGTCAAAGCCCAGCCGTCGAGATCATGCAGCCGCAACGCCTCCGCGTCGTGCGTTTCGCTCCAGAGCGCCTCGAACGAGCCGCGAGTGCGGAGCCAGCCCGCACGTGTGAGGTGCCTGCTGCGGGCACGAAGTAGGAGTTCCTGGCCGAGCCTGCGAGACGTGGCGACCTCCGTGGCGACGACGAGGATCGTCTTGTCGGCAAAACGTCCCAGCACCTCGTGCCATTGGGCGTCCGTCAGCTCAGTATCGACGCGGTGGAAGAGGTGGACCTCAGCGTCGAGCGGGGCATCGCGGAGCAGGTCATGCCGTACGACCTCGGCCTCGGGGAAGAGAGCGCGCAGTCGCTCGACTGTCGCGGGCGCATAGTCCGTCAGCGCGAGCTTCCGCTGCGGAGCCAACCGCAAGAGCCAGGCCTCGAGCACTCCGCCGCCAACCCCATAGGAGGCAAGCGCATCGACGTCCCGCTGCTCGAGCCAGCGTTCGATCGCCCGCGCCCGCTCGCCGATCTCCGGCCGTCCGTCAGCGGTTCGCTCGAGCTCCTCCCGCGAGGCAGCGACCGAGAACGCGCCGTCGGTGCGCGTGCGCAATGCATCCCAGGCCTCCGCCCGGACGAGGTCGTCGCCGACGACGCCCCGATCCGGCCCGAAGTCGAAGTGGTGGCGCATCGTGACCCGCACGGCCCGCGATGCTACGAGAACATTTTGGGCCACGCGGAGATGCGAGGAAGGATCAGCCGCTTCGCCCTCTCGATCGTCTTCATGGCGAGGCGCTCGTGAGGCCGGCCCGCCCACTTGAGCCGGATCCGGAGCGCCTCGTCCTGGCCGCGGAAGGCGTCGCGGGCCGTCTTGCTGTCAGGGTGGTAGCGGAAGCGGACGAGCGCTTCAGGCCGCCGCTCGACTCGGGCGTTTCGGAACACCCGCAAAAAGAAGTCGTAGTCGGCTGCATCGACGTAGGTCTCGTCGAGTAGGCCATCCCGCTCGAGCAGCCGGCGTCGGAAGATGATCGTTGGAGTCGGCAAGTAGTCCCCGAGGTAGAGGTAGCGACGCCAGCTGAACTCCGCCGGTCGGTACTGGCGCCGGACCTGTCCCGCCTCGTCGGTGATGTCCATGCCGCCGAAGACGGCGTCCAACTCAGGATGTGCGAGGAGGTGCTCGACTGCGCGGTCGACGGCCTCGGAAACGTATTCGTCGTCACCGTTCAGCCAGCCGAGAAGCTCGCCCTGGGCTCGCTCGAAGCCCTTGTTCACAGCGTTGGTCTGGCCCCGGTCGGGCTCGGACACCCAGCTCAGGCTCAAGTCGCCCCGCGCTTGGAGCAGCGCCACGGTGCCGTCTGTCGAGCCACCGTCAATGACGATGTGCTCGTGGGAGGCGGCCAAGCGCGTAACGCTGTCCAGAGTCGCGGGCAGGTATCGGGCGGAGTTGTAGACCGGGGTGACGACCGACAAATCCGGCACGGAGACCCAGCCTAACCATCGGCTAGGCTTGCGCTCCGTGCAGCCGAACGCGAAACATCCCGCCTGGACGGACGTCGAGCTGAGCGGGCTCGAGCAGGATTTTGCCGAGACCTACGGTGATCGCACCGTCGTGGTCACCGGCGCGGACGGATTCATGGGCTCGCACCTGACCGAGGCGCTCGTCCACCTCGGCGCGCGCGTTCACGCCTTTGTGCGTGCGACCTCGAGCGGGGCGCTCAACAACATCGGGCAGGTCCGCAAGCAGCTCAAGGTGCACTTCGCCGACCTGACCGACCGCGCGTCAGTCGACTACCTCGTCCAGGAGCTGGCGGGTGCGCCCGACAAGCCCTACTTCTTCCACCTCGGAGCCCAGGCGCACGTCGGAGAGTCCTGGCACCGGCCGTACGAGACGGTGATGGCGAACACGGTCGGAACGCTGAACCTCCTCCAGTCGATCGTCCAAAACGGGCTCGAACTGGAGAAGTTCGACACGGCCGGCACCTCCGAGGAGTACGGAAACGTCCACGAGGCCGTGAGCCACCACCACGACTTCGACGACGACGGTGGGCTGATCCTGCACGAGCGTTCGCCGATCAACCCCAAGTCGATCTACGCGACCTCCAAGGTCGCAGCCGACTTCCTGACGATGAACTACTACGACGCGTACGGCATCCCGGCAGTTGTCACCCGTATGTTCAACAACTACGGCCCGCGCCAGAACCCACGCTACGTCACCGGAACGATCATCACGCAGGCATTCGAGCGAGAGCAGATCGAGCTCGGCAACCTCGAGCCGCTCCGGGATTTTTGCTTCTGCACGGACGGCGTGCGCGGCCATCTGATGGTCGCCGCCGAGGGCGTCCCGGGCGACCTCTACGTCTACGGTCAGGGCGAGAACATCTCGATGGCCGACTGGGCGGCTCTGATCCTTCGCGTGGGCGAGGAGCAGGGGTACTGGCCCAAGCGCGAGATTGTCAGCACCCCGGACCGCTTCCGGCCGGGCGCCAGCGACGTGCTCGCGCTGCGGGTCGGCTACGACAAGCTCAACCGCGAGACCGGCTGGGAGCCCAAGGTTTCCTGGGAGGAGGGCGTGGCGCGGACGATCGACTGGTACGCCGCCAACCGTGACCGCTGGATCGGCCGCGTCGATTGGATGCCCGTCGGCAAGGCGCCGCTGCCCGCGCGATGAATGTCCTCGTAACCGGCGGGGGAGGCTTCCTCGGCAGCCGCCTCGTCG
>JALYLK010000044.1 GCA_030774275.1 Actinomycetota bacterium | reverse complement strand
GACTTCACCGGAGCAGACGCCCTCTCGGGCGTCGACTCTTGCACTTCGATGACGTACAGCGGCCCCTTCCTCAAGAGCATCAAGCCAGTCGGCGGCTGCCACGACCGTGCCGGCAACAACGCATTCGTGTCGTTTCCGATCGACTACGACGCCGATCCTCCAAAGCTGTCCCGTTTGGCGGTCGAGAGCCGGGAGGGTGCCGACGTCGTCAGCTGGAAGTCGTCGAGCCCCGACGACGTCGCCACGGTGAGCCGCACACCTCGCGGGGGCCGGCCCGCGACGGTCTTCAAAGGCAGCGGGGGGACGTTCGTCGACAAGGGGATCAAGCCCGGGCTCGATTACCGCTATTCGGTCCAAACAACGGATCAGGCGGGGAACGAGTCGAAGCGACTGTCAGGCCTTGCTCTGCCGAAGGTCGTGACCCTGCACAATCGCGGCTACGTGCCCCGTACGGCCGGCGCTCCGGTCCTTCGCCTGCCGACAGTGGCGGGCGCAAGCTACTACCACGTGCAGCTGTTCCGGCGAGGCACGCGAATCTACGCCGCCTGGCCCCTGCGACCGCAGCTCGCCTTGCGCGCAACCTGGAAGTGGGCCGGACGGAACTACAGCCTGACGCCAGGACGGTACCGCTGGTTCGCGTGGGCGGGTTTCGGCCGACGCTCGGTTGCGCGCTACAAGCTGCTCGGCTCCGCTGAATTCGTCGTCGCGCGCCCATAGCGGACCGGCCGAAGCAGCTTCTTCGCCGCAAGGAACAGCGGGCCGATCGTCGGCGCCGGCCTCACCGCGTCGGCATCGACGACGCCGAAGCCGTGGCTCGGGTCCACCTCCTGTGAACGGAGGCCGTCTACTTGAGATCCTCTTTTGAGAGGGCTGCCTATCGGCAGCCCTCTCTCAAGACCTTCGTCGGCCTCGCCTAGTTAAAGGTGACCATTAGGTTGTTGCCGCTCGCCACGAAGGTTGTCCCGTTCCACACTTGGATCGTGACGGAAACCTGAGTGCCTCCAGGGCATCCTCCGGCAGGGCCCATGAGGTAGTTGGCGACGCCAGGATCGGCGGACGATCCTTGCCGAGTCGCTTGGACGTTACTTGGTGTGAAGCTGAGGCCACTGAAACAGACAACACCTCCGCTCGGACTGGTTACGTTCGATTGGGCGATGTTTTTGAATCTGTTTGCGATGAGCGTGCCTCCCGCAGTGACCTCCGCGTAGGCGAGTGCGCTACCCGGTGCCCCCGTGTCGCCCTTCGGCCCCTGCGCGCCCGCGGCGCCCGTTGCGCCCGTTGCGCCCGCGGCACCCGTAGCGCCGGTCAGACCTCGCAGACCGCGGAGACCTCGCAGCGCGGAGATTGTCCGTTTCGCTATATCGACCTTCTGAATCGCTCCGTTCTTGATCTGCGGGCTGCCGACGCTGTTCTTCGGCAGCGCATTTACGGCGGCGAACGATGTGCCGCCCAGCGCAAAGAACAGAGCCAGATAGGCGACAAAGTGCCCGCGCAGGTGCTTTCCGATCTCCCTCAAGTTCCCTCCTTGGGTCCAAGTGATGTGATGCCCTCCGGACGGAGGGCCCGCGCACTTCCCGTGGAAGGATGAATGTGGCGTCAGACGGCGTTGCGCCAGCGCGTGGCTACGATGAGCACATGAGTCAGTTCACACCCGAACTCGACCCCAACCGACCGCCGGAGCTACCGCGCGACTTTCGCGACTACGAGCCGATCCAGCCGCGCGGCACGAACTGGCGAGAGCTCGGCCGCAAGATCTGGGCCCCGTTCGCGGCCATCGGCGCGTTCATCGCCAAGTTCGGCATCGGGATCCTCAAGTTCAAGTTCCTGCTCGGCCTCTTCATCTCGTTCGGCGCCTACCTCTGGTTTGGCGGGATCTGGTTCGCAGTCGGCCTGATCGGGCTGATCTTCGTCCACGAGATGGGCCACTGGCTCGAGGCGAAGCGCCAGGGCCTGCCCGTCAGCGCACCGCTCTTCATCCCCTTCCTGGGCGCGAGCATCTTCCTGAAGGAGCACCCGGAGAACGCCTGGCGGGAGTTCCAGCTCGCCTTCGCGGGGCCGTTGCTTGGTTCGCTCGGCGCCCTGGGCGTCTACGCGATCGGGGCGGCGGAGGATTCGAACCGCCTGAAGGCGATCGCCTTCCTCGGCTTCTTCATCAACCTGTTCAACCTGCTGCCCGTCGTGCCGCTCGACGGCGGCCGGATCGTCGCGGCGATCCACCCCGCTCTCTGGGTACTCGGACTGGTCGGCTTGCTCGCACTGGTCATTTTCCGCCCGAACGGGATCCTGGTCCTGATCCTCGTCTTCGCGGCATTGGAGCTCTGGCAGCGCTGGAAGGCACGCCAACTCGCCGGCTCGGGTGCGTACTACTCGGTGAAGCCTTGGCAGCGGCTGACCGCCGCCGTCTCGTACTTCGGCCTGGCCGCACTGCTCGTCGTCGGCATGCACGCGACGCACGTTCCGCACAGCTTCTAGGTGCGCCCAATGGAAGACCGGAGGCTCCTCGAGCGCCGCGACGGCGACGATCTACTTTCGGATGCCGACCGGATTCGGAACGAGTTCCTCGAAGGCTTTCGCGCAGTCGAACGCATCGACCGGCCCGCCGTGACGCTGTTCGGCTCAGCCCGGGTCGACGAAGGCCATCCCGCCTACGAGGAGGCCCGCGAGGTCGGCCGCCGCTTTGCCGAAGCCGGGTTCGCGGTCGTCACCGGCGGCGGGCCTGGAGTGATGGAGGCTGCGAACCGCGGCGCCAAGGAAGGCGGGGGCCTGTCGGTCGGCTTCAACATCGATCTCCCGCACGAGCAGCACGAGAATCCGTACCTCGACATCGAGCTCACCTTCCACCACTTCTACGCGCGCAAGACGATGTTCGTGAAGGCGGCCGAAGGGTTCGTGATCTTCCCCGGCGGCTTCGGGA
>JALYLK010000043.1 GCA_030774275.1 Actinomycetota bacterium | reverse complement strand
TGATGGGCATGCGCCCGGTCGCCGAGATGCAGTTCGCGGATTTCATCTCCTGCGCCTGGGACCAGCTCGTCACCGTCGCGGCCAAGCAACGCTGGCGCGCCGGGACGCCGGTCCCGATCACGGTTCGCCTCCCGTCAGGTGGCGGCTTCTCGGGCGGGCCGTTCCATTCGCAGAACCCCGAGAGCTCGTTCGCCCACATCCCGGGTCTCAAAGTGATTTGCCCCGCGACGCCTGAGGACGCCAAGGGCCTGCTCGCGAGCGCGATCCAGGATCCGAACCCGTGCCTCTACTTCGAGCACAAGCACCTCTACCGGCGGATCAAGGCCGAGGTTCCCGACGAGCGGTACGAGACGCCGTTAGGCAAAGCCCGCGTGCACAAGGAGGGCGACGACCTCAGCGTGATCACGTGGGGCGCGATGGTCTATACCGCCGAGGAGGCCGCCGCCGAGCTGGACGGCGACGGCGTCTCGGTGGAGATCCTCGACCTGCGCACCCTCATTCCGTGGGACAAGCAGGCCGTACTCGAATCGGTCCGAAAGACCTCGAAGGTGCTCGTTCTGCACGAGGACACGCACACCGGCGGCTTCGGCGGCGAGATCGCCGCGACGATCGCCGAGGAGGCATTCGAGGACCTCGACGCGCCGGTCAAACGGCTCACCGCTCCGGACACGCCGGTGCCGTTCTCGCCGCCGCTCGAGAAGGCGTTCATCCCACAGGTTGAGGACGTCGTCGCAGGCCTGCGCGACCTGGCCGAATATTGAGACGACCCCGATGGAGGCGCTCCCAATGACATCTCGAATCTCGAACCCAGTGGCTTCGTCACACCAGGACGCGTAGCGTGGCCACCGAAACCGCCGTCGACGTCGTGATGCCCCAGATGGGCGTGTCCGTCTCCGAGGGGACGGTCACCAAGTGGCTGAAGCAGGAGGGCGAGCAGATCGAGGCAGACGAGCCGTTGCTCGAGATCTCGACCGACAAGGTCGACACCGAGGTTCCCTCACCCGCCTCGGGCACCGTGACGCAGATCCTCGTCCAAGAAGGCGAGACCGTCGAGGTCGGCACGAAGCTGGCTCAGATCGGAGGCGCACCCGCCGGCAACGGACAGGCCCAGGCCGCACCGGCGGAGGCCGCACCGGCGGAGCCCGCGACCGCCCTGGCGGCGCAGTCGGAAGCCGCCTCGAGCTCTGAGGGCGAGACTCCGACGCCGCCGAAGGTGGAGGAAGCCAGGCCCGCCGAGCCCGAACCCGAGCCTGAGGTCAGTCCTGCGCCCGCCCCGGTCGCGCCCGCCGCCGACGGCGCAACCGACGGCAAGAGCTTCGTCTCCCCGGTTGTGGCGCGCATCGCGTCCGAGCACGGAGTCGATCCAGGCCAGGTGCAGGGCAGCGGGCGCGGCGGCCGCGTCACCAAGAAGGACATCCTCGACTTCATCGAGCAAGGCGCGCCCGCAACGGCGCCGGAGCCCGCTCCCACGGTTGTCGCACCCGCCGAGGCTCCCGCCCAGGCTCCCGCCGAGGCACCCGCCGCTCCTGCGCCCCCGCGGCCGGCACCTCCTCCGCACCAACCGGTCGTCGCCGAGACCGGCGAGCATTTGGAGCCGATGACCGCGATGCGCCGGGGCATCGCCGAGCACATGCGCCGCTCGCTGGACACTTCCGCCCACGTCACGAGCGCGATCGAGGTCGACATGTCGAACGTAGTCGCGATCCGAAAGAAACTGAAGAAGGAGTACGAGGCGGACTACGGGGTCAACCCGACCTACCTCTCGTTTGTCGCGCGGGCGACGGTGGAAACGCTGCGCGAGTACCCCTGGATCAACGGCGAGATTCGCGGAGAGCAGATCGTGACACGGAACTACGTCAACCTCGGCTTCGCGGTCGAGCTCGCGGACGGGAAAGGCCTGATCGTTCCCGTGCTCAAGCACGCCGAGGGCCTGAACCTGCTCGGAATCGCGCGCGGCGTCACCGACATCGCGCAGCGTGCGCGTGACAAGAAGCTGACGCCCGACGAGGTCCAGGGCGGCACGTTCACGATCACGAATCCCGGCGGCTACGGCACCTTCCATGGCACGCCGGTGATCAGCCAGCCTCAGGCGGCGATCCTCGGCACGTACGCGGTCGTCAAGCGGCCGTGGGTGATCCAAGACGACCGCGGCGAGGACGTGATCGCGATTCGTCCGATCATGAACCTGACGCTGACGTACGACCACCGCCTCGTCGACGGCGCCCTGGCCGGCCGCTTTCTCCGCGACCTGCGCGAGAAGCTGCAGACCTGGGACGAAAGCGCCTACTAGCGTGGCTTCACGGGGGAAACCATGTTTCCCCCGTGTGCCCCCTTCTTCTTCGCACTACAACGCCACTCATTGACGCGCCTCCCGCCGGGCAGAGCCCGGCTCCGGCGGCGACCGGCGGCTACTCCGTCCACGGCTAACCTGGCGGCGTGGCTGAACCCGGTTTCGTCCTAAACCTCGGCACCGTCGGCTACCTCGAGGCCTGGGAGCTTCAGCGGACGGTCGCGGATCGGGTCTCGCAGGGAACGCTTCCCGACACGGTTCTGCTGCTCGAGCATCTCCCGGTCGTGACGCTGGGGCGGCGCACCGAGGAGGGCGAGCTGCACGTTCCTGCCGAGGCGGAGGTCGAGATCGTGGAGACGGATCGCGGCGGCAAATCCACCTACCACGGGCCGGGACAACTCGTTTGCTATCCAATCTTGGATCTCACCAGGCACGGGCAGGACGTCAAGAAGTACTGCCGCGACCTCGAGGAGGCGCTCATTCGAACGCTCGCGCCGTTCGGGCTCGACGCGACGCGGATCGAGGGCCTGACCGGGATCTGGTTGGAGAGGCCTCCGCGAAAGATCGCGTCGATCGGCATCCATATCTCGAAGTGGGTCACCACCCATGGATACGCCCTCAACGTCGACCTCGACCCGACGCCGTTCACGGAGTGGATCACCGCCTGCGGAATCGAGGACGCGCAGTTCACGACAATCGCCAGCGAACTCACGCGGCCGGTCCCAGTCGAGGAAGTCCGTCCGCACGCGCTCGACGCGCTGGCCGAGGTCTTCGACCTCGACTTCGACGAGTTGCCGAACAACGTTGTGGGCAACTTGCAGCCGCGGCCGGCACCCCAACGCCCAGCTCAGCGCGCCGCGGTTTTCAAGTAACAGACTGTTACTAAGTGGGTCACGGCCCGAACTGACAGGGCAGTCGACCAAGGGCCTCCGGCAGGGCAAACGGTGAAGGTGAGGCCTTGTAACAGACTGTTACTTGGCTATCGAGCTGCGGCCACGTTCGAGGCTCCAACTAGACTCGGCCCCGTGGAAAGCTCGCTTCCCGTTGCCGAACGGCCGCGGCGGCCCGACTGGATGAAGGTTCGCGCCCCGAGCGCGAATTCGCACTACTTCGACGTCAAGAAGCTGATCCACGGGCAGTCGCTGCACACGATCTGCGAGGAGGCGCGCTGCCCCAACATCGCCGAATGCTGGGGGCGCGGAACGGCGACCTTCCAGATCCTCGGCGACACCTGCACGCGTGCCTGCCGCTACTGCTACGTCCACTCCGGCAGGCCCGAGCACCCGCCCGATCCGCTCGAGCCGCTGAGGCTCGCGAAGGCCGCCGCCGAGATGGGGCTGAAGCATGTCGTCGTCACCTCGGTCGACCGGGACGACGTCCCGGACCGGGGAGCAGGCCACTACGCGGCGACGATTCGCGCGCTGAAGGCGAAGCTGCCCGAGGCGTCCGTCGAGGTGCTGACACCCGACTTCCTGGGCGTCGAGGAGGAGGCACTCCGCACCGTGCTCGCCGCCAGGCCCGAGGTCTTCAACCACAACATCGAGACGGTCCGCCGGCTGCACGCGCGCCTGCGCGGCGCGAAGGCGAGCTACGACAAGGCGCTGTGGCTGCTCGCGCGCGCGAAGGAGCTCGCGGACTACCCCGTAATGACGAAGTCCGGGATCATCGTCGGGCTGGGGGAGACGAACGACGAGATCGTCGAAACGATGCGCGACCTTCGTAAGCACGGCGTCGACGTCGTCACGATCGGCCAATACCTGCAACCGAGCGCCAAGCACGCCAAGATCGACCGCTGGGTGCACCCGGACGAGTTCCGCTGGTTCCGCGAGCAAGGCGAGGCGCTGGGATTCGGCTCGGTGTTCTCCGGGCCGCTTGTTCGGTCGAGCTATAGGGCAGACGAGCAGCGGCATGCGGCCGAAACCGGCCGCGGCGCCGTCGCTTACTAGCCGCTGCAATCGCCCGGGGGTTGATCTTTCCGCGCAAGGGTAAGGTGAAATGCGTTATGTACCGATTCGCTCTTCTTCTGGCCGGACTCGCGCTGCTCGCGGCGGCAGGGGGTGTCTCGGCGGCGACTCAGTCGCCCACGAAAGCGACCCTTCAGTTGGTGGATAGGTCGCCGCTGACCGTGAGAGGCGTCCATTTCAAGCTCCGGGAGCGCGTGCGCGTGACTGCGTCGGCGGATAACGACACGGCCACCCGGGTCACCCGGACGACCCGCCGAGGCGTCTTCTCGGTCGACTTCGGAACACTTGGGCAGAATCCTTGCGCGACGATCACAATCAAGGCCGCCGGGGCCAAGGGTGATCGCGCGACGCTCGTCGTCAAGCCGCCTCCGCCGATCGACAGCCCAGGTCCCTGTCGTCCGGTCTGACGGCTCGAGGCGCCGCTCGCAGCGGCCCCTGAGTCCCGGCACGGATGGGACTAAGGACGAAGCTCTTGGCCCCGTCGGCGAGGTGTGACTTCGCGCGCTAGGACCCGCAGGTCGGCGGGACGGTCGCGGTGGCGCGCGAGCCCCTGTTCCCGGTTGCCACCACCTCAATGGTCGTGCACTTGGCAGTGGCCACTCGAAAGATCACGAGGAAGCGGCCCTGGCGCCCAGCCTTAACGGTCTTCCGATGGACCCGGGGAACTCGAACAACGACCCTGATGCGTTCGCCGGCGACGAAGCGGGACCCCTTGACCGTGAGCGGTACAACCCGTGTGACCGTAACGGAAGGATCACCCGAAAAGTATGCACCGGGGGCACCGCTTCCAAACCGGAAAGAAGAGGGCCGCCCCGAAGGCGGCCCTCTTCAGCATCGGTCGCTTGAGGTCTAGTGCGCTGGACCGAGGTTCATCTTCCAGATGCCCTGCGAGTGAGTCGCTGCGTAGAGAACCCGCTTACAGGGACCCGCGCCCATGCACGTCGGAACGCGCGAGGACGGCTGGATCTCGAGATGCATGACCTCGAAGCGAGGCATGCCCGTGGTTACGTGCCAGCCGCCGGCTCCGTCGTTATAACCGCGGAGAACGCCAAAGTCGGTGGAGGCATACAACGTGTGCGTCGCATCGTCACGGACGATGTCGCTCACCGGTAGGTCGCCGTTATTGGCCGGAGTCGGGAACGCCGACGTGCCCGCCTCGATGTTCAGGTTCGTAAAGGTGCCCGAACCCGGAACAAGCAGGTTGCCTTGGTGGACGTCGAAGACGTGGCCCGGAGTCCCCGGCGTGACCGCGTTGTAGCCCGAGTAAGAGATCCACACGTGACCACTGTCGGACGGGTCGACGTAGATCCCGCTCGGGAACCGCGTCGGGGAGTTCGCCGAGGTCGAGCTGTCTATGCGATGCCAGACGACGTTGGCCGGGTTGCTCGCGTCCGCGTTGTGCGTGACGAAGATCCGGCCCGCCGACGTCGCGGCCCAGAGCGTGCCGTGGTCGGCGCCGTCGCGTGCGAGCCACGACATGGAGCCGCCCGAGCGGTCGCTGCCGTACGCCGTGCCGGTCAGCTGGCTCGTCTGGTTGGTGCAGGACGGGATCGGATCGGGTGCCGGCGGTGTCGGCACGATCCCGTCGCAGAACGGCCCGCCGAGCGGCCGGTAGTCACCGCACCCGTCCTGTCCGCCGAACGTCGTGAACTCGGGACAGTTCGCCTCGTAGCCCGCGATGTCCGGGGTCGTGTCCTGGGGCACGTGGCCGGCCGTGCCCGCGCCGAACGCCAAGGTCCGCCAGACGCTCTGGCCACCCGAGTAGATCGGGTGCGTGCCTGGTACCGGGTTCGGATCGCCGATCTGCGGCCAGTAGAACGAGAACGCCTCGCCGCTGTTTACAAGCGGGGCCGACGTGATCACCCACTTCTGCGGATCGCCGTTGCGGAAGTTCGAGTCACTGAACCCGCCGGTGAACTCGTTGAACCGCCACGTCGCACTCGTCGCGTCGTAGCCGGCGTTACCGCCGTCGCCGTAGATGATCTGCGGCCAGGTGTTCTTGTTGCAGTGGTCGAGGTTCGACCACGTCCCGTTGTCCTGCGTTCCGCCCATGACCTCGCAGGAGTTGGACGGGTTGATTGCGACGTTGATGAACTGAAGCGTGCTGCTCAGGGTTCGGTCGATGTGCTCGAGCACCGTCGGTACCCGTGACAGCAGCCGCTTGCAGTTGTTCAGGCTCGCGGCCCCGAGCAGCGGGCGCTCGCCCGAGTTGCAGTGGGACGAGATGTCGCTGAACGTCCCGCTTGTGCGGATCATGCCGCCGTCCGAGCCCTCGAAGATCTGGGTCGGGTTGCTCGGGTTGATGGCAATCTCGTGCTGGTCGGGGTGTATTCCGTCAGGTGTCCAGAGGCATTGGAACGGCGCGGTGACTCCACCGAATGTCAGCTCTGCGCCGTCCAGCCCGCACCAGCTCGCTGGCTGATTCTGGGCGTCGTAGCTCAGGTCGGTGAACGTCCGGGTCGTGGTCGTCGTGTCGGAGGTGGTGACCGCTTCCGGATCGCCCGCCGTCGTCGAATAGAGGACTTCACGGCCGTTCGAGCGCCCGTTGCCGCAGCCGACGCCCTTCGTGTTGCACGGCTGCTCGCCGTACAAGTTGGAGCCGATCACATAGACGGTGTCCGGCATCCCCGCCGGCGTGTACACATCCTGGTCGTACCAGCACTGCCCGGTGCAGAAGGCGTCCGTCGCGTAGTACGGGCTTGACGTCGCCTGCGACGTCAAGCACTGCCAACCGTTGTAGGTCTGCGGGCCGGTAGTCGCCGAACTCGGGGAAGTGCACGCCCCCTGTGACGCAAGCAGTGTCGCCGCCGACTGGTTGCCGTTGTCTGTGCGCCAGAAGTTTGCCGCGAGCGGGTCCGTGGGGCTGCTGCTTGCGGCCGTGCCCTCGGTTAGATAGATCCGCGTCTTAGCGTTCTTCACGGTCAGCGCGAACATCAGCCGGTCGACGCCCGCGCCTTGGAAGAACTGCGGGGCGAAGACCTGCTGGAACGCTGTCGCCGCCGCGCCGGCGTCACGCCGCCAAAGACCTGCGTCGAAAGCCGCCGCGTAGACGATGTTCGAGTTGAGCGGGTCGAGCCCGACGTCCGTGACACCGAAAGAGAACGGGGGACCGGGCGCGCCGTCTGGCTTAGCGCCGTTCCAGACCTCGGTGAACGTGGCACCGCCGTTGGTCGACTCGTAGAGACCGGGCTCGTTCGAGCCGGGCGCGAGGCGGGTCGTGCCGCCGTTGCCGATCACGTGCGAGAGGCCGCGCACGGCCTGCGCCGACCCGACATAGATGTGATTCGCGTTATTCGGGTCGATCGCGATCGAGTTGATTGCCCGGCCGAGGAAGGCGTCGCCGCCGTTCACGCACGAGTAAGTGGCGTTGCTGACGCACGAGTCGTCAAGCTTGGTCCAGTGGTCGCCGCCGTCGGTCGACTTGTAGATGCCGACGCCGGCCTCGCAGCCGGACGAGCAGCGGTTGCCCTCGCCCGTCCCGAGGTAGAGCGTGTTGCCCGTCGGGTCGGTCGGATCGAGGGCCAGTGTGCCGACCGAGTTCTGGTCGAGCTGGTTGCCGTCGACGAATTTCCATTCGGGATTCGGCGCCAACGCGTTTTCCGTCCGCCAGACGCCGCCGCCGGAGACGCCGGCCCAAACGCGGCACCCGTTTTTCTTACCGCAGTCCGGCGAGACCACGAGCGCAGTCACGCGGCTCGCAGTGTTGTTTGTCGCGCCTGAGAAGGCTAGGACGCCCGGCTGGGTCGCGTTCTGACGCGGGCCGTAGAGCTTCCAGCTACGGCCAGCGGCCTTCGGATCGCCGTTCTTCGCATCTTTCGCGGCGATCGCCGTGAACGTATCGGCCGCCCGTTCGGCAATTGCGGGCGGGATCACATTGGCGGGATATGTGCGTGCCGCCGAGAGGTAGGCGTCATAGCCGCCCAGCGGACCTTCACCCGCGGCGTCCTCCTTCCCGGCCAGCCCGACATCCTCGTGGGCGCCCAACTTGACAACCTGGTCCTGGCCGGACGACTTGCCGGCCGCAAGGACCAGAAACAGAGTAAGCGCCGCTGCGACGAGGAGGCCCGCCGCAGACAAGACGCCAAAGCGTGTTCGTGTCATCACTCTCCCCATGCTGGTGGACACGGCTTAGCGCGCTAGACATCGGAACTCGCGGCCCTGCTCAACAGCATCTGCGAGTTGCCTCAGACCTCCCGCGCCACGACGAGACGGCTCCCCCCTTGGAGTGCCTCGCCGTAATTGCAGAAGGCCTTATAGACCTATCTCGATCAGGCGTCAAGCGAGAGCGACCCTGGAGGCCGCCTAGCCGACTGCGGCGCCTGCATCGACCAGCCCGGCGCCATAGGCATCGCCAAAGCCGATCGGGTCTGTCGTGTCGAGGTGGCAGTAGCCGGTGTCACAAGGCCGCCCGTCGTAGGTCGGGCTCGTGTTGTTCGGGTCGTCCGGGCCCGTGTAGTTCGTCATCGTTCGCCGAGCAGTCGCCTGGAGGCGATCGACGAGATCGGCCGGATCGTGCCGGAGCGCCGGCTTCGCTGAGACGACGAGCGCGGCGACCCCGAGCGCGTTCGGTGTGGCCATCGACGTCCCCTGCAGCCAGCCGAAGCCGGCGCCGTCGACCTTGAAGCAGGCGAAGTTGAAGAGCGAGGACTGGAGTGGATCACGGCAGATGAGGCCGTTTTCGGCTAGCGCTCCAAGCGAGCCCCAGCCGCCGTAGAGGATGTTGCCGTCGCCGCCGTCCCAGCCGGGCAGGTTGAAGCGCCGCGCGCCGCCGGGTGCGGCGACGTCCACGCGTGAGCCGTAGCTCGAGTAATAGGCGAGCTGATCGCGGGCGCCGACGTGCATCCCGAACCCGAACGGATCGTTGGCCGGTG
>JALYLK010000042.1 GCA_030774275.1 Actinomycetota bacterium | reverse complement strand
CGCCATGACCGACCTAGAATAGCCTCGTGTCGCGCGCCTGCGTGATCGTGCTTGACGCCGTCGGCGCCGGAGCGCTGCCCGACGCGAGCGACTATGGAGATGAGGGCTCGGACACGCTCGGAAACGTCGCGAGGGCAGTGGGCGGTCTCGACCTGCCGAACCTCGAGGCGCTTGGCCTCGGCAACGTCGAACCTCTCGAAGGTTGCCCGCCGCAACCCGGGGCGCCCGCCGTGGCCGGAAGGCTGCTCGAGCGCTCGAAGGGTAAGGACACCACAACCGGCCACTGGGAGCTGATGGGCGTCGTCACGCCTCAGCCGATGCCGACCTACCCGCATGGATTCCCACACGACGTGATCGATCCCTTCATGCATAAAACGGGACGGGGAGTCCTCGGGAACAAGCCGGCTTCGGGCACCGAGATCATTCAGGAGCTCGGCGAGGAGCATCAGCGCACGGGCAAGTGGATCGTCTACACGTCCGCCGACTCCGTTTTCCAGATCGCCGCACACGAGGAGACGATCCCGCTCGAAGAGTTGTACGAAGCGAGCCGGGCGGCGCGCGAGATCCTGACCGGCAAGGACGCGGTCGGCCGGGTGATCGCACGGCCGTTCGTCGGGACACCCGGAAACTACGAGCGGACCCCGAATCGGCACGATTTCTCGCTCGAGCCCAAGCGACCCAACTACCTGACGCTGATTCGGGAGGCCGGAAACACGGTGCACGGGGTGGGGAAGATCTCCGACATCTTCGCGGGCCAGGACATCGATGAATCTCGGCCCACTAAGTCGAATGTCGAGGGAATCCAACAGACCGAGGCCCTGCTCGGCGAGCTGGACAACGGTCTGATCTTCGTCAACCTCGTCGAGACCGACATGCTTTGGGGGCATCGCAACGACCCGGTCAACTTTCACCGTTGCCTGCAGGACTTCGACCGGCGGCTGCCCGACTTGCTCGAGGCGATGCGGCCGGGCGATCTGCTGATCGTCACCTCGGATCACGGCTGCGATCCGACGACGCCTTCGACAGATCACTCCCGCGAGTACGCGTTGCTTCTTGCCTACGTGGCCGGAAAGAACGCGGCGGGAAGGATCCACGAAGGCGAGTTCGCCGACATCGGCGCGACAGTGAACCGGTGGCTCGGCGGCAAGGCTCCCGGCCGGGGGATCCCGGGCGAGGCGATGCTCGAGCCTTGACGCTCGACGACAGGGCAGCTACATGATTCGCGTCCCCGAGCTGATCGAGCGCAAGCGCGATGGGGGAGAGCTCTCGCCCGCCGAGCTCTCGGAGCTCATGCTCGGCTACGCGAAGGGTGAGATTCCCGACTACCAGCTTGCGGCGTTCTGCATGGCGGTCTTTTTCCGTGGGCTGAGCAGCGCAGAGACCTATGCCATGACAGATGCGCTGATCCGCACCGGCGAAACCGTCGATCTCCACGGCGCGCTCGGCCGGAAGGTGGTCGACAAACACTCGACGGGAGGCGTGGGCGACAAGACCTCGATCGCCGTCGGTCCAATCGTCGCGGCGTGCGGCGTTCCCTTCGGAAAGATGAGCGGCCGCGGGCTCGGGCATACGGGCGGGACACTCGACAAGCTCGAGTCGATTCCCGGTTTCAAGGTCGAGCTGACGACCGAGGAGCTCATCGACCAGGTGCGAGCGGTGGGACTGGCGATCGTCGGTGCGACCGCTGATCTCGTCCCGGCCGACAAGAAGCTCTATGCGCTCCGCGACGTGACCGCGACCGTCGACAACTACTCACTGATCGCGGCGAGCATCATGTCCAAGAAGATCGCCGGCGGAGCCGACGCCATCGTCCTGGACGTCAAGGTCGGCGACGGGGCGTTCATGAAGGCCCGCCCTGATGCCGAGCGCCTGGCCGAGGTGATGATCGACCTGGGGAACCGTGCCAGCCGTGAGGTGGTCGCCGTGATCAGCGACATGGACGAGCCTTTAGGGCACGCGGTGGGCAATGCCCTCGAGATTCGCGAGGCGATCGCGACGTTGCGAGGCGAGGGTCCACCGGATTTCGTCCAGCTGGTCGTCGAAGCGTCGACGCAGCTCCTCACGCTCTCTGATCTCGGCGTGACCGGGGACGAGGCGCGCTCTCGGGTCGAGCAAGCGATCGCAGACGGATCGGCACTGGCTGCCTACGAGCGGTGGATTGCTGCTCAGGGAGGCAACCCTGACGAAGCGGCGCTGCCGAGTGCCCCGATCGTCCACGAGGTCACGGCTCCGCAGGCGGGGTACATCCAGGCCGTTGGCGCCGTGCAGGTCGGGAACGCGGCGCTGCGTCTCGGGGCCGGGCGTCGGGACAAGGACGACCTGATCGACCATTCGGTCGGCGTCGTCTTGCACAAGACGCACGGCGACAAGGTCGCACCTGGCGAAGCGCTGGCCGAGATCCACGCCCGCGACGAGAGCAGCGCCGAGGCTGCGGCAGGCGAGGTTCTCGCTGCGTATGAGTTCGCCGACGAGGCTCCGCCAGAACGCAACGTCATCCTCGGCGTGATCACTGCCTGAGCGGTTCTGGAGCACGGACCAGCGCTGCTTCGGCAGGCCTGATTCCCGGCGCTAGGCTCCGAACGCGATGCCTGAGCTGCCCGAAGTCGAGACGATCAGAACGAACCTCGAGCCAAAGCTGCTCGGCCGGCGGTTCGAAGACGTTGAGATCCTCGATTCCCGGCTGACGCGTCCCGTCGATCCTGCAGAGGTGGCTGCAGAGCTCACCGGGGAGCGCGTCGCAGCGGTGGATCGTCGCGGCAAGTATTTGATTGTGCGGTTTGAAAGCGGTCTAGTTCTGCTGATTCACCTCCGAATGACCGGGAAACTTGCGTACTCGAAAAACGGGGCATCAGCAGCCGCGCCTCATCTTCGAGCTGTTGTCAAACTAGACGACGGGTCGGACGTCACGTATCGCGACGTCCGGCGTTTTGGAACGTGGCTCGTCCTCGGGCCGGACGAGCTCGAGCCATATCTGGCAGCGCGCCTCGGCATCGAGCCGCTCGGGCCCGGCTTTTCCGGACGCGATCTCAGCGAACGGCTCGGCAGGCGTCGTGGCCCGGTGAAAGGCGTTCTCCTTGACCAGCGGACGCTCGCCGGCGTGGGGAACATCTACGCCGACGAGGCGCTCTGGCGGGCGAGGATCGACCCGCGTCGGCCTGCGGATGAGCTCCGGCCGCCCGAAATAGGCGCGCTTCATCGAGGTATTCGTCGTGCACTCGAAGCGGGAATCGCGCGACAAGGCGCGACGCTGCGTGATTACCGGACGCCCGACGGAAAGGCGGGGGGGATGCAGCACGAGTTCAAGGTGTACGGGCGTGGTGGCGAGCCGTGCTCACGCTGCGGGACTCCGATCGAGAAGACAAGAGTCGCCGGCCGCGGCACGTGGTTCTGCCCCGCCTGCCAACGCTGAGGCGACCCGGTCTCAGGCGGCGAGCTCCTCGTCGAGCTTCCCGCTCTTGTCAAGCCGCCAAAGCTCTGTGTAGCCGCCGATCGGGCGTCCATCGATGAGGATCTGCGGCACCGTCCAACCGCGTGTCAGCTCGAGCAGCTTCTGGCGAAACTGCGGGTCGTCATCGAGGTTGATCTCGTCGTACTCGATCCCTTTGCCATCGAGCAGGGCTTTCGCGCGGACGCAGTAGCCGCACCACGCGGTCGTGTACATCTGAACACGGGCCATTATTGGTTGAAAACGAAAACGGCAGCCCCCGCGATTCCCCGACACACCCGGTCCCTACACTTGGGGCAGGGTGGCCGGGCGGACCTACAAGACCGAGGCCGTCGTCTTGCGATCTTTCCGGTTCGGCGAGGCAGACCGCGTTCTTCACCTCTACACGCTCGAGCGGGGTCGTGTCGGCGCCGTGGCAAAAGGTGTCCGGCGAACGAAGTCGCGCTTCGGCGCGCGGCTGGAGCCGCTGAGCCATGTCGAGTTGCTCCTGCATCAGGGGTCCGGCGAGTTGCAGACCGTGACCGGCGTCGAGCTGATCGAATCGCACCACGCGGCGCGCGAGGATCCGTACCGGCTCAATGTGGGCCTGGTCGGACTCGAGGCGACGCTGCGCCTCTTCACCGAACAGGAGGCGAATGCACGCGCGTTTCGTGCGCTGACACGTTTCCTGGAGCTTCTCGACGAGCCGACCACCGAGCGCCATGCGCGCGCCGCCCTCGACCCGCTTGCGCTCTCGTTTCAGCTCAAGCTGCTTTGGCTTTCCGGCTACTTGCCGCATGTGACGAGCTGTGCCGAGTGCGGAGCGGAGCGGGAGCTGGTCGGCTACTCGCCCCGAGCAGGCGGCGCTGTCTGTGCGAGTTGCCGTGACGAGACTACGCTTTCGCTCTCGGGGGAGGGCCTGGCGGGAATCGAGACGCTTCTGCGCCGGCCGCTTGCCGAGGCGCGAGCAGCGGGTCTCAATGCGCGGGCAACCCGCGACGCGCTGGCGGTCATCAACTCGTCGCACGAGTTCTACGGCGGTTTCCGGTTGCGGACGGTCTCGGCCTGAGGAGGCCCGGAAAAAGGGGTTCTCGGGCCGGTTTGGTCAAGGCACAGCCGACCTCCTCCCCGCGTCGAGCCTACTGAGAAATGACGGACGCGTGGGTGACGCGATCGCGCCGAAACTGTGACCTCACGGGTCGTCAAATCAGCGGGCAGATCGATCGCCCGCCCGGCCGAGCGGCGAGCGAGACTCCGTGTCGTGAACCGAGCTTCGGCAAATGCGACACTCCTGAGGCCGTGAACTACCAGGAGATGATCATCGCGCTGGAGCGCTACTGGGCCGACTACGGGTGCGTGCTGGCGCAGCCGTACCACACTGAGCTCGCCGCCGGAACGATGAATCCGAACACCTTCCTGCGCTCACTCGGGCCGAAGCCGTGGAACGTCGCCTATGTCGAACCGGTGATCCGGCCGCTGGATGGCCGCTACGGGGAGAATCCCTTCCGTTTCCAGCACTATTTCCAATACCAAGTCGTGCTCAAGCCGGCGCCAGAGAATGTCCTCGATCTGTACTGGTCGTCGCTCGAGGCGCTCGGGATCGACCTGCGCAAGCACGACATGCGCCTGGTCGAAGACGACTGGGAGCAGCCGACCTTGGGAGCGTGGGGGCTCGGCTGGGAGGTCTGGTGCGACGGGATGGAGATCACGCAGTGGACCTACTTCCAGCAACTCGGCGGCTTCGACGTGGAGCTCGTCCCGGCCGAGATGACCTACGGCCTCGAGCGGCTGGCCATGTTTCTCCAGGGCAAGCGAACGGCTTTCGAGCTCGAATGGGCGCCAGGAGTTACCTGGGGCGACGTCTACCGGGAGGCCGAGCGCGAATGGTCGCGGTACAACTTCGAAGAGGCGCCGGTCGACGTGCTCACCCGCCGGTTCCAGGAGCACGAAGCGGAGTGCCGGCACCTGCTCGAGGTCGGGCTGCCGATCCCGGCCTACGACCAGGTGCTCAAGTGCTCGCACACCTTCAACCTGCTCGACGCGCGCGGCGCGATCTCGGTCACCGAACGCGCGGCGTACATCGGCCGCGTTCGCAGGCTCGCCCGCGGCGTGGCGGAGGCCTATCTCGAAGCGCAGGGGGAAGAAGATGCCGTCGCTGCTGCTTGAGATCGGCGCAGAGGAGCTTCCGGCCGCAGCGTGCCGGGAAGCCGAAGCCCAGCTACCCGACCTCGCCCGGGCGCACATCGGAGCGGCACCCTCGCAGCTGTTCGTGGGGCCACGCCGCGTCGGATTTCTGATCGACGACCTCGCCGGGCAAACGGCCGACGAGTGGGTCAAGGGCCCACCGGAGAATCTGCGCGACAAGGCCGCGGCCGGCTTCGCCAAGAAGCACGGCGTCAGCGTCGACGAGCTCGAACTGCACGATGGCTTCCTCGGCATCACCCTTCCGGGACGCCCGCTTCGCGAGGTTCTCCCCGAGCAGATCGACCGGATCGTGCGCGGCTTCTCGTTCACGAGGTCGATGCGATGGGATGAGAGCGGGATCCGTTTCGCGCGCCCGGTGCGCTGGGTGCTCGCGAAGCTCGACGACGAGACGATCGTCGGCGAAACGTCCTTCGGCCACCGCTTCACGCAGGGCGCTGTCGCGATTCCCAGCGCGACGGCCTATGTGGAAGCGCTTCGAGCCGCCGACGTCGAGCCCGTCGCCGAAGAGCGGCGGCGCGAGATCGTCGAAGGGCTCGACGCGATCGGGGGCTGGAGCGATCCCGGCGGCAAGCTCGACGAGGTCGTCCACCTGGTCGAGAAGCCGGTCGTGCTCGAAGGCCGCTTCGACGAGCGCTTCCTTCAACTCCCCGAGCGGGTGATCGTGACCACCATGCAGTCGCACCAGCGCTACTTCCCGATCGAGGGGACGCGTTTCGCACTCGTCTCCAACGGCGGTGAACAGGAGATCGTCGTCGCGGGGCATACGCAGGTGCTCGAGGCGAGGCTGGAGGACGCGTCGTTCACCTTCGAGCGCGACCTGGCGACCGGGATCGATGCGCTGGCCGAGCGGCTTGCCTCGATCACCTTCTTCACCGGCGCCGGCTCGTTCGCCGAAAAGGCCGAGCGGGTCGCCAAGCTCGTCAAGCGCCTCGGAGGAGGCGAGGCGTCTCTGGAGGCTGCCCGGCTCGCCAAGGCCGACCAAGCCTCCGAGCTCGTCCGCGAGTTCCCCGAGCTCGAGGGTTACATCGGCGCGGAGTACGCGCGGCTGGCCGGATATCCGGACGGAGTCACGACGGCGATTGAGGAGCAGTACCTGCCCGATTCGTCCGGCGGGCCGCTCCCCCAGACCGAGCCGGGCAAGGTTCTCGCGGGCGCCGACAAGCTGGACACGCTGCAGACGGCGTTCGAGCTCGGTCACAGGCCCTCCGGCTCGCGCGATCCGTATGGTCTGCGGCGCGCAGCGATCGGGCTGGTTCGATTGGCACTGGAGGGCGGACTGACGATCGAGCGCTACCTCTTGCCCGGCGAAGTGGGGGAGTTCGTCGAGGAGCGCCTCGAGTCTCTGCTCGATGTCCCGGTCGAATACGTGCGCGCCGCCCGCGCGTCGACCGCGCCCGATCTCGGCGCCGTCGCCCGGCGCGCCCAGGAGCTGTACCGCGAGCGTGAATCCCCAGCCTTCGAAGGGGTTTACACGGCGTACGACCGCGCGCATCGGCTCACGAGCAAGGCACAGGACGAAGCCGCCGGGCAGCTCGATCGCGCTCTCCTCGTGGAAGACGCCGAAAAGGCGCTGGCGGAGGCGCTTGCGACTGTTGCGATCGACGGGAACGGCGACCTGAAAGCTGCGCTTGAGTCGGGCGCCGAGCTGGCGCCGGTGATGGAGCGCTTCTTCGACGAGGTGCTCGTGATGGCCGAGGATGACGCGGTCCGGGCCAACCGCCTGCGCCTGCTTCTCGATGTTCGCGACGCGCTGGGCGCACTCGGCGACTTCTCGCAGATCCCGCGCTAGATGGCGAAGACCCCGGTCGAGCTCCACGTCGTCTCGGACTCCACCGGTGAGACGGCGACCCGGCTCGTTCATGCACTCGAAGCGCAATTCCCGGACCAGGAGTTCGAGGAGATCCGTCATCCGCGCGTGGAGACGGTCGATCACCTGCGGCTGGCAGTCGAACGCGCGAAAGGGCGGCCCGCAGTCGTCGTCTACACGCTCGTCGAGCCGGAGCTCCGGGAGCAGATGCGCGTTCTTTGCCGCCGCGCCCGGCTCCACTACTGCGATCTGCTCGGCCACCCGATCGACGCGGTCGCGCGTGTCTCGGGGCAGGCGGCGCGGATGACGCCGGGCGCACGTCCTCCGCTCGACTCGGGCTACTTCAAACGGATGGCCGCGATCGAGTTCGCCGTCAAATACGACGACGGGATGGGAAGCGGCCTCGAGGAGGCCGACATCGTGCTCGTCGGAGTCTCCCGGACCTCGAAGACGCCGCTCTCGATGTACCTCGGGTACCTGGGCTACAAGACCGCGAACGTTCCGATCGTGAAGGGCATCGAGCCGCCGCCCGCGCTCTACGAGATCGATCCGTTGAAGGTGGTCGGATTGACGATCGAGGCGGGCCGACTCGCAGAGATCAGGCAGCAGCGGGTGCGGCGCCTGGGCGGAAACAACCGCCAGTACGCGAAGCTGGTCGAGATCTACGACGAGCTCGAGGCCGCCGAGGTAGTCCACCGTCGCCTCGGTTGCCCGGTGATCGAGATATCCGACCTGTCGATCGAGGAGACCGCGGCGCGCGTCATCCGGCTGCTCGAGCAGCGGCGCGCAGAGGCCGGCGCCGTCGCGACGACCACATGAAGCCGAAACCGCCCGTCCCGCTCTGGCGCTGGCTGACGTGGTCAGGGATCCTGGCCGTCGCGCTGTTCGTCTTCTATGTGGTCTTCACACCGTTCTGGATGACCACGCGCGCACTCGCCTGGCTCGCCGACTTCCGCGCCCGCCGCCGGCCGGGCTACCGGCCTCCGGTCAGGGAGAGCTAGGACGTAACCCCGGGACCAGGTCCCCAGGCATGTCCCGGGACCCGGTTCCCAGGCATGTCCCGGGACCCGGTTCCTAGGTGTGGCTTACGACTTCGCCGCGCGTACGTGCAGGAAAAGCGGCACTCGCCGCCAGCGAAGCTGCGATTCGCGCTGCGGCGGCTCTTCTTCGTCGCCGATCTCGCGGATCCGTTGTATCGCGAACCCGGCGCGTTCGAGCGCTTCGGCGTAGTCCTGCAACGGACGGTGGAGGTCGACGAACGTCATCGTCAGGCCGTCGCGTTCGGCCCGCAGATCGTTTCGGTGTGCTTCGAAGTACGACTCGGTGATCACGAAAGCGCTGTCGGGTTCTCTCGTCTCGAACTTGCCCGCTGTGTTGATCGGATGCGTGATTGCGACACAGAAGTGGCCGCCGGGATCGAGCACCCGCGCGGCCTCGTGCACGACGCCCTCCAAATCGTCCAGGTTCATCAACACCATGAACGAGACGACGAGATCGCTCGCGCCGTCCTCGACCGGAAGCGCGCCCGCGTCCGCCTGTGTGACCTCGAGCAACGGCTCAGCTTCACGGGCGGCTTCCACGAGCGCCGGCGACGCGTCGAACGCGCGAACGTTGTGGCCGCGCTCCTTCAGGTCCCGTGCCAGTCGGCCCTCACCACAGCCGACGTCGAGAGTCAAGCGGCCAGGCGGCGGCAGCAGTTCGAGAAAGCTGTCGCGGTGGAAGCGCCAGTAGGAGTCGTGACCCGGCTCGCGTGCCCAACGCGTCCAGTCGGCGGCGTGACGTTCCCAGTGTTCGCTCAGTGACACGGTCAAAGCGTAATCCCGCTGCTCATGGGAAGATCCATTCCATGGTGAGCGGACGCTATGTCTTCGACTTCGACGAATCGACCGAGGGGGGCAAGGATCTTCTCGGCGGCAAGGGCACCGGTCTGGCCGAGATGACGGCGCTCGGAATACCGGTCCCCGCCGGCTTCACGATCACGACTGACGCGTGCCGGGATTACTCGGACGCCGCTGAATTCCCGGAAGGTCTCGACGCGGAGATCGACGAGCACATCGCGGTGCTCGAGGACCGAACGGAGAAACGCTTCGGCGACCCTCGTGACCCGCTGCTCGTCTCCGTTCGCTCCGGCGCGGCGGTTTCGATGCCGGGGATGATGGACTCGATCCTCAACCTCGGCCTGAACGAC
>JALYLK010000041.1 GCA_030774275.1 Actinomycetota bacterium | reverse complement strand
CATTGGCTCCTACACCGCACCCGCACTTAGGTTTCGAGCAAGATCGGCTGCCTGCTCGTAGCCTGGCCGCGTCACGCGCACCTCGAGCTGTCTGGCCCGCCCGCGGAAACCAAAGACGTTGCCCATCCTCTTGATCGTCGTTGCGAAGTTCGCGGCGTCGAACCGCCCATAGTCGCGACAGGCGGTGCGAATGTGACCGACGGGAGTCCAGTCCTCCCACCCGCCAGCCTGCCGGCCCGCAGCCAGCAGGAGAGCGATCTGCTGCGTACCCGCCGCTTTCTTCGATTGGAACTTGGACGGAGCGAGCGCCAGTCCTAGTCCGTTCTCATCAACGTAGTAGACCCTCCTCGACCAGCCCACGGTCCAGACCGAGCCGCGATGCGACTGCCTCTAGGGACGGTCCGTTCGACGTCGCCGCCAAAACTGGCAGCCGACCCTCATCGCGCGCTGCGACGTCACTGCCCGAGTCGGGTGCTCCGATCAACGCGTCAATGCTTTTCTCGAACGCGGATACAGGGTGTCGGCGTTTGGATCAGCGTAGATGGACTACGAGGAGGCGCGAGCAGCGGCCGCAGTCCTTCGCCGACCTGCTCGCGCGTAACGCCCTTCGTTAGTGACTCCTGCGATCTCGAGGCCGCGATCTCAGCCGGGGTCTCGTCCCCGGCCGCACCTTGTCGTCAGATCAGGCGACGGCTTGATGGCGGTTACGATCGACGATTCGCAACGACCCGCGTTACACGGAGGTGATCGAGATGAACGACAACCCGAAGTGGCAGGTCGCGCGCCTCGAGGATATCGAGCGGCGCGGCAGAGACATCCCGGTGCGCGAGCACCTCGGGATCCACGCATTCGGAATCAACGCCTACACGCCCGGCGAGGACGGCACGCTGATCAACGAGCACGACGAGACCGGGTCGGGCCAGGAGGAGCTCTACATCGTGCTCGACGGGAAGGCGACCTTCGAGGTCGACGGCGAGATGGTCGACGCGCCCGCAGGGACATTCGTGTTCGTCCGGCCCGAGTCGCGGCGGAAGGCGACCGGTGACGGAACCGTCCTCGCTGTCGGCGCCACACCCGGCGAGGCGTACCAGGGGGTCGACTGGGGTGAGGCGTGGCCGTTCCACAGAGAGTCGATGATCGCCTACGGCGAACAGCGGTACGCCGACGCGCTCGAAGCGGTCCGCGCTGCCCTTGAGCACATGCCGGACCACGCGGGCCTCAATTACAACTACGCGTGCTTCGCAACGCTCGCGGGCGACACCGGCGACGACACGTTCGCCCACCTCCGACGGTCCGTCGAGTTGCTCCCGCGGTTCCGCGAGGACGCGCGCAGAGACGACGACTTCGCCGCCGTACGCGACGACTCGCGGTTCGAGGAAGCTCTTCGCTGAGCGCGCAGTCTCGACCTTCGACGAGGTGGATTAGCAGACGCCAGAAGTACAGCCACAACGGGGGCATGGCCCTCGCCCCTAGCACGCCAGCCGCCTGGCTACATCGGCAGCCCCCACCGGCGCGCGGCCAGGGGGTCCAAGATGGCGATGATGGCCCCCTCCCGCGGTCCCTAGAACACGGTGTTATGCAGGGGAAAAGGCTTGGGGTCCGTGATTCGCGCCCTTTGGGGGCAGCAATGGACCTCGCCTGCCTTTCTGCCTCCTAAGCGCGAACAAGTACTGCCGCAACGGGGCCATGACCCTCGCCTCAAGCTTGTCGTCGACATGCCGGGGTCCAGGGAGGCGATGGTGGCCCCTTCCCGCGGCCCCTAGAACACGCTGTTATGCAGGGGAAAGTCCGTGGGGGTCCGTGATTCACGTCGTTTGGGGGCCGGGATGGACTCGTCTACCTAAAACGCGGAGGCGACGGGGACCGCTCAGGGAAAGGCTGGAAGCTGAACCGGAGCAAACCCGGGCGGCTTGCCGAGGCACCAAAGCTCCTGTCGCAGGACTGTCGGTATTTGGCGGAACTGTGACGCGCTTCCTCGCTCGTGCTGGCCCGCATCGGCTTTCGAGTCCTCGCGCACGCGCGTGTAACCAATAGGGGGACGCCGAGCTCAATAGGGGGACGCCGAGCTCGCTGCGTTGAGAAGAAACCGTGGCCGCATTGGCGTTCGCTTTCGGCTCATCTGCGACAACGAACTAATGCCGCTACCTGTCGGCTGAACGACTCGTTTGTTATCGGAGAAACCCCGCTTTGGGTCACGAGCAGAGCCGGCGGCCGCAGAGCCAGGATCTACGCCGCAGGCGGCACACTGGCAAGTAGCTCCCGGATCCGACTGAGCGCTCGTTCCACGTCCGCGGGGACCGCCTCGAGGTCGCGACGAACCCCCGCGAGCACGTCGGCGAGCCCGGTCGCGTAGAGGCGTTGGATCTGGTAGGCCTGTTCCCGGGCCTCCGTGCGCGCGTCCTTTAATGCCGTCTCCAGTTTCCGGATGCGCCTATCGGCCTGTGTCTCCAGTCGCATGCGGCTTTCCTCAGACGATGCGAGCTGGGCGCGAAGGTCTGCTATGACCTCACGCCGCGTCTCAGCGAGGGCGAGCGCCTCATCGCGCGCAGCGTTCGCGTTCGACTGCTGCACGAAGTACAGGTACGCGAGGAAACCGCCGATCGTCGCAACGCCCGAGAGGACGGCGATGAATGTGGCAGTAGCGCTGGCAGTTGCGAGCAACACTCCGACGGCGTCCTTTCCTGTGGCAGGGACTCGCCGTAGCCGTCAGAGCGCAACGCCGCGCCAGTCACGTGGACACGCGGCGGACCCCCAGTAGTCCAACCAATTTACCAAATAGCCTCATCGCGGTTGGGACTCCAAAGGGGGCCGACAAGGACCTCGCCTCAGGGCACGGCGACCAGGCAGGGGGTCGCAAAAGAAGCCCGACGGCTCCCATTGCGACCCTTGAGAAGTGTCCGATTTGCAGGGAAAGGTAGTGGAGATCGCCACAATCGCTCCTTTGGGGTCGCAATACGAGCTGATTCGCCTGCCGCCCGCGCGTGTCGCAAGTTCGCCAAAGGGCGACAGCCAGGCACTTCGACACGAGCAGAGCGAACGACCGTCGTGCTCCACCGTCACGGGTTGACCGGTTTACTACAGCCAGGGGTCTGGCGGAGGCCGAACCGAGACGGTGACGCAGGCGGAGGTGAACCGTTTCACGCGGTAGCGAAGCCTCTAAGCGGACGCGCTGGTCGGCCGCCGAGCTTCAGCAAGTTCACGTTGCCAGTACACGATCGCCCGTCGATTTGCTTCAAGCGGCTCGGGGCCTGAGTGCTGCTCATGGAGGCGCTGACGCTCGACGACCAAGACATCGAGCGTCTTCTCAATTGCCTCGACGGGCAGGCGCGTCTGCCTACTGCCATGCATGGCTCTCCCTGACCCACGCGGAGTCTCCGCACGAGCTCGTCTGCCCACAATCCGGATGCTAGGCGTACTCGCAGCTGCGAGCGCCATCCCCGAGTACAGGATTGGCCCCCAGAAAGGGGAGCCTGTACATCGGACACTCCGCCCAGCGCCCGGCCTGTCGCGGGAATGGGTTGGCGCGTTGGCGGGCACTGCGAAGGAGATCGCGGCCGTGGGTGAATGGTCCGGTCATGCCGACGACCCGGGCATGTTCCCGGTGCGGCGAGCAACGGAGATGACAACCTCAGCCAGATCGAGCACGGCTCTTGACTTGACGACATAAGCGGAGGCTCCAGCCGCGCGTGCCGCTTCGAAGCCCTCATCTCCCCGGTCAACGAAGATCGAGCCGCTGACAAGGACGACCCGACACCTAGGCTGATCCTTCCGGATCTGCCTTGTCGCCTCGAGACCATCGAGACCCGGCATCTCGACATCCATCGCCACCACCTCGGGGCGCAACACCGCGGCTTGTTTCACCGCCTCCTCGCCGCTGGCGGCACCGCCCACGACCTCAATGCGCCCGTCGGCGGCGAGGGACACCTTCGCCGCCTCGACGAAATCCGGGTCGTCATCAACAACGAGAACGCGGATCTTCTGCTCCTGTGGAGCTACACAGACTAATCCCCGGGACGTGACGGAGAAATCGATTTACAAAGCCTGCACCCGCACCCGCACCCACAGCCGGTCCCCGTCCCTGATGAGGTCGACCCGGCCCGCTGCGTCGGCAGCTTCCTCTGAGCGGTCGCGGAGAGGTCGATCCGGCTCATCCAGATGACCTCTCCGTGCCACTAAAACTCTCCGGCTACTCCTCGACCTGGTCGGCGATCGTGAAAGCGACTTGGTCTTGCTCGACGCTGGCGTCGAGAACTTTCTCGTCGAGAAGCGAGGCCGCCTCCGGTTCGAGAAAGACGCGGGCTCCCTGCTCGTCGATCACCTCGTCATCCTCAGCGGGCAGTGGAACGACGCTGAGGTGGAAGTTCGCCTGCGTTCCTGCCCGTTCGGCAACCATCCGCAGACCGCTCGTCTCGGAGGCCTCGTCCGAGGACGAAACGATGCTCTTCACGGCCTCAACCGCGTTGTCGGTGAGTGCGAGCAGCGCGCTCACCTCCTTCCTGGTTGGTTCCGGTCGGAGCAGTCCAGGCTAGCAGTGGCTGTGCGATGCACCTCGTCGGCTCGGGCGGCCTACCCAGCTAGAGCAAATCTGGCGGCAGCTCTAGAGCGATGCTCGAGGAGGGAGCGCCGGGCCGCGGCCGACGCGGCTCGCGAACGCCCGAGTCCGGAGGCAGTTCCTCAAACCAGTCGCCGCAACCGGACTCATGGCGGAAGAAGCGAAGAAACGAGACCAGGCGATTGTGCACGCCACGGCGTCGGCAACGCGGCCTGTCCGGGCTACTTCTGCTCGACAGCCGCAATGGCCTCGGCCTCGGTTCGGTAGTCCTGCATCGAGACGACGCGCTGGTTCCAGAATTGCATGACCGTCGCGGTCTCAGATGGCCAGTCCGGGCCGCCGATCTCGCTCGGGTGCGCGACGACGATCACAGCGTGCTCTCCGCCTTCCCGGAACTGCAAGTCGCCCTTGGCGAAGCCTTGTTCGTACCGCTCGCGAAGCGTCTGCATGACGTCGTCTCGGCCATGGCAGTCCCACTCCCCGGGCTCGGTCGCATGCCACTCCACATCCCTGTCGAGGATCTCCTCGATCGTCTCGAAGTCGCCCTTACGCCAAGCTTCCAAGCCCTCCCGCGCGATCTCGCTCGGCTTGCTGTCCACCTCACCAGGATACGCCCGTACCTGAAGGGCCGACGGACCTTTTTGTCGGTCCCTCACGCAGCGGCCGCCGCCAGCTGAGAGTCCTTCCCGACCAGCAACCCGCGTCAATAGGCCTTACCGTTCTCAGCCTTCAGTGGCGCTGTCGCTCTTTGGCGGAACTGCGACACGCATTCCGCTGCGGCAATCCGAGGAGCCTTTGCACGGGGGCTACCGCCGGCGCCCGTCGCGTTTGCTACCTCCTGACGGCGCTCGCGGACGCGTTACAGAATGTGAGCGAGACGTCCGGCCCGACCTGGCACGCAAACCGCCTCGCAGAGCCAAAAACCCGCAGGCAGAAGTGCGATCGTGTTGACCGTTCTAGGAATGGGCTATTTGGCCGTTTGGGCGGCTCGAGACCAGTCGCTGTGCGGGTTGGGCGCATCCTCGAGTAGCCCATTCCGCGTCCGTTTTGACCGGAATGAGCTGTTGCTGCCCGGCGCCGCACGCGTCGCAGTTCCCGCAGAAAGCGACAGGCGCGTGCGTGGATCGGTAGCGAACACACTCACCTGTTAGAGATGCAAGCCAGGATGCTTAGCTGACGGTCGACGTGGAGGACGTCGCCGCGGCCTGAAACCGTTCCGGTGCCGCGCGCTCTGGCGGGTCGCTCGACCCCGCCTAACCCACAGCTGGTGCGGCTTCGCGAGTTGCTGTAGCGCGGTGACGCAGGGCGCGCTGTGAGTGAGCGTCCCGGCCCGTCGAGGTGCGGCCGCTGCCATAGCCCGAATCGCGGCTAGCGCCCGTCGTCCGAAGCGTTGAACCTCGCGAGCAGCTGACGGCGGCTGTGGACGCCGATCTTCTGGAAGATCGACTTCAGATGATCCTGGACCGTGTGACGAGAGATGAAGAGCCGCTCGGTGAGGGCGCGCGTATCGAGTCCGGCGACGACCGCGGCGGCGACGTCGCGCTCGCGTCGCGTGAATGCATAGGCGCGGCACAGGACGTCGAACGTCTCGCTTGGAGCTGCGCCTCGGAGCGTGACGGCGATCTGTCCGTCGCCGTCTCCCTCGAGCAGCGAAGCCTCGATCATCACCCACCGCCCGTCGACGGCACGTTCGAGCGCGTGGGCTCCAGTCACCGCGTTTCGTGACCGCGACACCGTCGCGACCGGATAGACCTGCGCGGGAAGCATTGCCCACCCGGCGAAGAGCGCTGCCGCCGGGAGAGCGTCTATCCAGGAGCGAGCTTCCGCCGTCGAGCTGACGAGGCTTAGATCCGGATTGAGCACGATCACTCCCGGCGGGCTTGGCTCGAGCGCGGCGCGTTGGCTCGCAACCATCAAGCCACGGCGAAGCGCGGAGCCGAGACTGGGGCCGACACTCGCGAGGAGCTCGAGGTCGCCCGCTTCGAACGGCCGATCAGCTCCGTCGCGGTACGCCTCGATCCACCCCCAGCAGCCGAGCGCGTCGCGGCACGCGACCGCGGCGATGTCCCCGACACCGGCCGGGCGCATGACTTCGTCCCAGCGGCCCGACACTGCGAGGTCACCGCCGGTCTCGGTACTGAGGCTCGCGGCCGGGTTCGCGCGCCGAGCGAGGACGTGCTTCGCGGCGAAGTGGTCGTCCGAGTACTCGAGTTCGAGCATGCGTGGAACGCTTGGCCCAAAGTTATGCTCGGCAACGCCGCTGAGTGGAAGCAGCGTTTCCGAGTCCGCAAAGGGCCAGCACCAACGGTCGAAGCCGATCACGCGCCCAAGGTCGGCGATCGCTTCGCGCTGGATCGACTCGCAGTCGAGGGTTGACTCGCTGAGCCGCTCGAGTCGCTCTCGGCAGCGAGCCCGCTTCCGCTCGCTAGCCACCACATCAAGGATACGGCGATAAGAAGGCAATCCCAACTTGTTGGGATTGCCGCATGAGCGGATTAGCTCTGGAATTGCAGTCGATGCGAAAACCGAGAGGAGTCACCATGAGCAACACGAGGCGGCTTCGTCTGCTGCTCGTCCCACTCACTGTCCTGTTCGCGATGATCGCTGCCACGGGTGCCGCCGCCTCGCCGCCGACTCCGGCGAGCGGGACCGTCGTTACTACGTCGGCGACCTTCAACAGCGTCCGCACGGCCGGCGGCAACCTGATCGTCGATCTCAGCGCCACGGCCTCCTACACCGGCACCTTCAGCGGTACCTCGACGCTGCACGGCATGTTGGTCATCCACGCCGACGGGAGCGCCAACTTCCACGACGTCGAGACCTTCACCGGAACGGTGAACGACGTTCCCGGCACCGTGACCTTCGACCTCAACGGATCAAACGACTCCGCGCTCGTTGTCCACGCCACCGCCACGATCGTCAGCGCGTCTGGAGGTCTCGCCGGCCTCCATGGCGTGCTTCACGAGGTCGGAACAGTCGTCATCCCCACCGGCCCCGTCAATACCTATAGCGGGCAAATCCAGTCGTAGACGCTTTCCTGTCGGAACGACAAGGGAGAGGACAAACAGATCGCGACACAAGGATTCGCCCCGGCCCGACGGTCAGTGATTCGCCTCGCGCACGCGCGTGTAGCTGGATTGAGCAGTCTCTGGATTGAGCAGTCTCGCTCGATTAACGGGCGCCGCTGAAGAAAGGTGAGGCGAATGCCGATAACGAGCAGGCGGCCTAAGCACGTTCGAGTCTCGCCTCCTTCAGTAGCAACAGCTCTGCGCGACACCTTCCGCTTGCAGGGCCTGCTCAGCTTGGTCGACGAGCACGGCATGATCGAGGTCCACGATCCCCGCGCAGCGAGCGACCGCGGCGCACGGCTTACGATCACGAACGCGATCCGCACGTGGAAGGCTCGTTTCCCGCAAGCCAACGCCCAGCTCGTCGACTTCCGCGACTAAGTCTGCGCAGCTCGGCGTCTGCCCGTTTGCGACAGTTCTTCCGGGCAAGCGTCCGGGTTCCACGGCTCGATCTTCTTGAGGGTCGTTCGTCGCCCCTCCTGTGGTTTGTCCCATCGAGCGAGCGTGTCGCGCTTCCGCCAAATGCCGACAGTCCTGCGACAGGAGCTTTGGTGCCTCGGCAAGCCGCGCGGGTCGGCTCCGGTTCAGCTTCTAGCCGTTCCCGAGAGCGGTCCTCGTTGCTCCGCGTTAGCGCCCCAGTAACGCACCAGGGCCTGCACGGCGGTGGCTAACACCGTCGCTCCGCAATCTTCAAGTCGCGTCTCTGAGCCCTTGTTGGCGCTTCTCTTGGCAGATGCCTAGCGGGCCTAATCTCGCTTGATTGAAGGGCTGGAGACACAGCGTTGGCGCGTTGGCGCGTTGGCGGGCCCCGACAAGGCGAGTAGACGTTGGGTTCCAGTCGACCCGCCTGAGGCGCTGCTTGAAGGTGAGGACCGGTTCAAGACTGCTGTTGTAACGCTTGCTCACATCGTGTTCGACCGGGAGGGGGTTTACCGCGTAGAACTCGACATCGACGGCAAGACCGCGGGGTCGATCTCGTTGCCGGTTTTGGTCGTCCCGCAACCGTCGGCTCCTGCGCCAACCGATGACGACCTCGCCGCGGGGTGAAGTTGTGGGCCGGGCGGCTACCGAACGCCGAGCGCTTCCGCGGTTCCCGGCCCCGCGGGTCAATCTACGCCCCGACTGAAACGCTGCCTAATGGCCGTTTCGGACGGGTTGCGCTAGTAGCCGCTGCTCGTTGTCGTCGGCATCGTCGTGGTCTGCGTCTTCCCCGAGGAGACGACGTGCCAGGT
>JALYLK010000040.1 GCA_030774275.1 Actinomycetota bacterium | reverse complement strand
ATCCCGGAGCTCGCCGAGCAGGCCCGAGAGCGACTGGCCGCCGCGGGGTACGAGCGTGTTCAGGTGCACATCGGCGACGGAACGCTGGGTCTGCCCGAGTACGCCCCTTTCGACGCAATTGCAGTCGCCGCTGCTGCGCCCGGCTTTCCGCAGACTCTTTACGAGCAGTTGAAGCCGCGCGGCAGGCTCGTTGTCCCCGTAGGCAGCGCGCGTGGCCAACGGCTCGAGGTGGCGGTCAGAAGTCCGGAGGGCCCGGCGATGATCCATTCGGTCCCGTGCCGTTTCGTGCCGCTCGTCGGCGCGGAGGGCTTCGGTGAGTAGCACGTTGCCTCCGCCCAGCACGGGGGCGCTCGTGCTCCGTCGGCGCTGATAGCCTCGCCCGCCGATGGCGCAGCAGCCTTCCGCCGCGCTCGGCGCGCGTGCCAGAGCGGTTCGTGCGCTTCGCCGACCCGCCAACTGGATGCAGCTCGCGAAGTTCGGCGCGGTCGGCGCAACCGGCTACGTCGTCAATCTCGCGGTCTACACGGCGCTGCTGCGGGGAGCGGGCTGGCATTACGCGTATGCGGCCACCGTCTCGTTCCTGGTCGCCGTCACCAACAACTACCTCTGGAACCGCCTCTGGACCTTTCGCGACCAGCGGGGCCACGTCGCCCATCAGGGCGCGCGATTCTTCGTGGTCGCTCTCGTCGCCTACGGCGCGAACCTGGGCATCCTGGCCGCGCTGATCGCCTTCGGGTTGAACAAGGTGCTCGCCCAGGCGATCGCCATCGTGCTCGTGACGCCGCTCAATTTCATCGGCAACAAGCTCTGGTCGTTCGCCCGGTAGTGCGTCCACTACCCTGATTCCATGCGCCGGCTGGGAGTCGCCGCTTTCTGCGCGCTGCTGCTGGTTCCCCCCGCCGGGGCCGCGCCGAACTCGAAGCTGACCCAGGAGCGGGCAACCGCGATCTTTCTCGCCAACCCGAAGGTCGCACACTGGCTGCGCCACTTCCCGCCGAAGACGCGCACGACCGAGGCGACGTTCAGCTCGCAGTACGGGAGCTGGACGATCAAGGTCTGGACCACGATCGACAAGGTCGGAGAGGTCGCGACGGGGCGCGTGCAGGATGCGACCGGCCAGGTCACTGAGGCCTGGACCGGCCCACAGGTCGCCTGGAAGATGGCCCGCGGCTACAAGGGCGCCTTCGGCGGGAAGGAGATCAACAGCCTGCCTGTCTGGCTCGGCTTCTGCGCGGCTTTTCTGATCGGGCTGGCGGATTTTCGGCGACCTCTGTCGCTTCGGAATCTCGACCTGTTGGCGCTCGTCTCCTTCAGCGTCTCGCTCTGGTACTTCAACAAGGGCCATGTCTTCACGGCAATGCCGCTCGTCTACCCACCGCTCGTCTACCTGCTCGCGCGGATGGTCTGGAGCGTTCGGCGCGGGCGCGTCGCGACAGAGAGTCGGCCGGTCTGGCCGGTTTGGGTGCTGGCCGCCGCGACGGTCTTCCTCGTCGGCTTTCGGATCGGGCTGAACGTCGAGAACTCGAACGTGATCGACGTCGGCTACTCGGGCGTCGTCGGCGCCGAGCGCATCTCGTCGGGCCAGGCTCCCTACGGAACCTTTCCTGTGGAGGATCAGCTGAAGGCCTGCGGCCCTGCGGATCAGGACGGCGAGATCCGTGACCGGATCCAGACCAACGGCCGCTGCGAGTCGGCGAACCCGCAGGGCGACACCTACGGTCCGGTCGCCTACGAGGCCTACTTGCCCGCCTACTGGTTCTTCGGCTGGAGCGGAAAGTGGGACGACTTACCCGCCGCCCATGCGGCGTCGATCGCCTTCGACCTGCTCTGCATGATCGGCCTCGCCCTGGTCGGCCTCCGGTTCGGGGGCGCGCGGCTCGCGGTTACGCTCGCCTTCGCCTGGGCCGCCTGGCCGTTCACGCAGTTCGTGTCGAGCTCGAACACGAACGACGCGCTGCCGCCGCTCTTCCTGATCTGGGGGTTCTGGCTCGTGAGCTCCTCGTTTGCCCGCGGAGTGTTCTCCGCGCTTGCCGGCTGGACGAAATTCGCGCCGCTGCTCGTTGCGCCGCTCTGGGCCTCGTACCCCGACGCCCTGGCTCGGCCGCGCGAGAAGCTCGTCTTCCTGGGCGGCTTCTTGCTTGCGACCGCGGCGGCCTTCTCGGTCCTGCTGCTCGAGCCGAGCCCGCTCCACGCTGCGCATGTCTTCTACGACCGCACGATCAAGTTCCAGCTCGGCCGACATTCGCCGTTCTCGATCTGGGACTGGAAGCAGTACGGCGCCGGCTACCCGGACCTGCATCTCGTCCAGCGCGTACTGCAGGTGCTGCTCGTCGTTGGGGCGATCGCCGTCTACTTCGTACCGCGGCGGAAGACGGCGCGGCAACTCGCCGCGCTTACCGCCACCCTGCTGATCGGCTTCGAGCTCGTGCTGACGCACTGGTTCTACC
>JALYLK010000039.1 GCA_030774275.1 Actinomycetota bacterium | reverse complement strand
GATGCAGATGGCTTCACCCGGACGCAGTCTTGGGGGCAGGTCGTCAGGAACGCGGGACCGCTTGGCGGCGTTCCCGGCACCGCCTGCAACCCGACGAAGACGACGGGCGGCGAGTAGCAAGTTCGCTGATGGGTGGCCCTCGATCGTCGCCCTCTTCCTGGCCCAGCGCATCCCGACCAGACAACCGGGGGGCCGCTCCGCCCTAGGCCGAAGCGGCAGTACGAGACGCAACGGCCGGGGTAGTCGTCACGGGGCCGGCTACCAATGTGCGGTGCTCGGCCCTCGCAGCGACCTCGATCCTGGCGCCATCGGACTCGAACTCGACTACGACCGGTCTGTCGCCCAGTCGCTTCACCTCGCCCGATCGCGCCGGGCGCTCGCCCACGAGACGGTCGACGGGCACCAACTCGTTGCGGAGCATGAGCGGTCTCTTGCTCCAAACGAGAACGTCCCGAACCCAACGGCCGGAGCCGCGCTTCCACTTCGAACCCAGGCCGTGGGCGTCCCCGCCCGAGACACGAACAGCCCCGGCGAACTCGCCAGGCTGACGCTTGAGCCAGCGTCTGCGTCCGAACACGA
The DNA here is from genome assembly GCA_030774275.1 of Actinomycetota bacterium. Classification (GTDB taxonomy): domain Bacteria; phylum Actinomycetota; class Thermoleophilia; order Gaiellales; family Gaiellaceae; genus 13-2-20CM-68-14. The sequence continues at coordinate 2,534 of JALYLK010000039.1, read as the reverse complement.
GCGCGGCGAACGCAACGACAACGATCAGGTCCACACCGAGAGCGATGAGCAGTGCGATCAACATCGATTTGCAGCCTCCGTATCCCCGGTTCCGCTACTCCCTCATCAACATTGCAGCGGCCTCCCGCTCCAGGTCGATGTAGTGCTCGCCGCTCACGTCGACGGCGACGCGGTTGATCGTTCCACCGGTGAACGGCCACGGCATCTCACCCGGATAGTCGGCGGTGACGCCGGCGCCACTGTCGCGCCCGACGCACAGCCCCTCGCCGGCGATCATGAACTTTCCGGGCTGCGTCTTGATCGGACCCTCGCCGACCTTCGTGTCGCCGTGCCATAGCGAGAGGAGCCCGGTGGCGACGCCGGGCGGGTCCTCGCCGCTCTTGTCGAACGAGGCCGACAGGATCAGGTTCTCGCCCACCGGGATGTCGGCGGTCGCGTCGATCTTCTGCTCTGCCATGCCGACGAAGTTGTAGACGTAGTGCAGCCGGTTGTCCTTGACGTAGAGCGTGTGGCCCCCGAACCGCGAGCCGTGCGCGAAGAGCACGCCTTGTGCACCGGGAGCCGGGATGTCGACGAGCGCTCCGATCACGTAGGAGCGGTTGCGAACGTTGACCGCCTGCGACTCAGGCACATCTGCGGCGTCCGGGAAGTAGACGTAGCGGTCACGCGGTGGCGAAAGGACCGGTCGCGGGGTGATCATGATCTCGAGGGCCGAACGGTCGTCGAGCGGGAACGCTTGGTTGGCCCCGGCCTCGGCGTACCAAAGGTTCACGAGCTCTCGCACCTTTTCCGGCTGCTCGGCCGCGAGGTTGTGCAGCTCGGACCGGTCGACGGCGGTGTTGTACAGCTCCCACTCGTCGGAGTTGAAGTTGCTCCAGCCGGCGATCGTCGGGTGGTTTGTGACGGCCTTCCAGCCGTCGTGCCAGATCGCCCGGGAGCCGAGCATCGAATAGAACTGCGTCGTGCGGGTCGTCGGCGCCTCGGCATCCTCGAAGCTGGACCGCATGCTGACGCCGTCGAAGCTGCTCTGGACGTGGCCCTTGATTGCCTCCGGTGCCTCGACGCCCAGGACGTCGAGGATCGTCGGCACGAGGTCGATCGCGTGGTGGTACTGGTCTCGGATCTCGCCGGTGGACTTCAGGCCTTCCGGCCACGAGATGATGCATGGGTCGCTCGTGCCCCCGTTGAACTCGTACCGCTTCCACATCTTGAACGGCGTGTTGAATGCCATCGCCCAGCCGTTGGGATAGTGGTTGTAGGTCGTCGGGCTGCCGAGCTCGTCGAGCAATGGCAGGTTGGCTTCGATGGTGTCAGGGATGCCATTCGCGAACTTCATCTCGTTCACGGAGCCGTTGGGGCCGCCCTCTCCGGAGGCGCCGTTGTCGGAGACGAGTACCACGAGGGTGTTCTCACGCCAGCCGTTGTCCTCCAGGAAGACGAGTAGTCGTCCGATCTGGTCGTCGGTGTGCGCCAGGAATCCGGCGTAGACCTCGGCCATCCGCGAGAAGAGGCGCTTCTCCTCGTCCGAGAGCGTGTCCCACGGCCGCGTGTCGTCGAGTGGCGGGAAGGGCTTGCCGTCGGGCCCGGTGCGTGTCTCGCTCGTTCCGATCGGGTTGATCGGCGGCAACTCGGTGTCCTTCGGGACGAGCCCGAGCTCCTTCTGCCGGGCGAGCGTTTGCTCGCGCATCGCCTCGTATCCCATGTCGAACCGGCCCCGATACTTGTCCGCCCATTCCTTTGAGACGTGGTGCGGCGCGTGGCAGGCGCCGGGCGCGTAGTAGAGGAAGAACGGCTTCTCCGGCGCGATCGCCTTCGCGTCGCGGACGAACTCGATTGCCTTGTCGGTCAGGTCCTCGGTGAGGTGGTAGCCCTCTTCGGGGGTTCGTGGCTGGTCGACGGTGTGGTTGTCGTAGACGAGGTCCGGATACCACTGGCTCGTCTCCGCCCCGAGGAACCCGTACCAGCGCTCGAAGCCTCTGCCGGTCGGCCAGTTGCGCCTCGTCGAGGCGAGGTTCATCTCGTCGTCGGGGCAGAGGTGCCACTTACCGACCATGTAGGTGTTCCAGCCGAGCTCGCCGAGGGTCTCGGAGATCGCCCCGTTTTCCGGCGGAATCGTGCCGCTCGCGTTCGGGAAGCCGATCGCGGCCTCGGTGATGCAGGCCATGCTGTTTCGCGTGTGGTTGCGGCCGGTCAGCAAACAGGAGCGGGTGGGCGAGCAAAGCGCGGTCGTGTGCCACTGCGTGTAGCGCAGGCCGTCTGCCGCGATCCGGTCGATGTTGGGCGTCTCGACCGGGCCGCCATAACAACCGAGCGCTGAGAAGCCGACATCATCGAGAACGATGTAGAGGACGCTCGGCGCCCCGTCCGGCGCCTTTAGTGGCTCGAACGGCTCCCAGTCAGGCACCGAGTCCCGGATGTCGACGTTGACGACGCCCTTGAACGGCTTGCTCATGTCTGATCCTCCGATCGAAGCGAGTGCGGAGGTCAGAGCGATGCTCTCGGCCCACGCGGTGTCAGGGCGGACTGTCGCCGCC
>JALYLK010000038.1 GCA_030774275.1 Actinomycetota bacterium | reverse complement strand
TGATCGGCGCCCAGCCGGACCAGGCCCGGCCCTCGAGGGTGCACGGGCCAACCGAAACGGTGCGGTCGCGCGTGTTGAAGTCCGGGATCCCGGGCGGCACCATCAGCGCGCGGGGCTGCATGCGCGTGACCGGAGCTCCCTCGTCCTCCTCGTCTCCTCGGTACCGGTACGCCGCGGTTTGCTGGTAGCCCTGGAACGGCTCGGCGACGACCGAGATTTCCGCCAGCCACTTCACGTTCGTCATCCCGTACCAGCCTGGGACGACCAGGCGAAGCGGGAATCCGTGCTGCGGCAGGAGCGGCGCGCCGTTCATCTCGTAGGCGAGGAGCACGTCGTCTCCCAGCGCGACCTCGAGCTCGAGGCTGCGCTGATAGCTCTGCTCGACGCCCTTTTCGAAGCCGCGGTCGAGTCCGGTGAAGACGACCTCGAGAGCGTCGTCGAGCAGCTCTGCGTTCTCGAGGATCGGTCTCAGTGGCACCCCGGTCCACGTCGCGTTTCCGACCGCCTCGAGGAGCCACGGCTGGCTGACGACGTGCGGGGTCAGCAGCGCGCGCCCGTTGCCGGCGCACTCCATCGTCGCGGTCACCTCCTGGGCAGGACGCGCACGGAGATCTCCGAGCGTCAGCTCGAGCGGATGGGCGACGCGCCCGTCGACCTTGAGGGCCCACCCGGCGTCCACGTCCGGGATGTCGTAATGGATCAGGAGGTAGTGGAGCCCGGCCGGCGTGATCGGATAGCGAAGGGCCTCGAGCGGCAAGCCGTGATTGCGGGCTGCCAGCTGCAGCTCGTCCTGACTGATCGCCGCGTCCAACGCGGCCACATTACCGCTCTACTGCAGGACTTGCCGCGCCTGTTGGTGCTGCAGCACCTTGCGCTTGACCCGCTGGAGGGCGTTGTCGATCGTCTTCGTATCGCAGCCGAGCTCTTCGGCCATCTCCTCGTAGGACGAGCCCTCGAGGTACAGCTTCAAGGCGTCCGCCTCGAGCTTCGAGAGGCCGGTGCCGAGGGAGAAGACGAGGCTCTGCAGCTCCTCGGTCGAGATCACGCAGATCGATGGGTCGTCGACGCTCGGCCCCGGCAGAGCGTCGCCGAGCGTGACGTCGGAGTCGGAGTCTTGGCCTGCAGGCGTGTTGGAGAACGAGACGTACGTGTTCAGGGGCGAGTGCTTGAAGCGCGTGGCCGTCTTGATGGCCGTGATGATCTGGCGCGTCACACAAAGCTCGGCAAAGCTCCGGAAGGACGTCTCCTTGTCGTGACGGAAGTCCCGCACGGCCTTGTAGAGGCCGATCAGCCCTTCCTGGATCAGATCCTCGGCGTCGCCGCCGGCGAGGAAGTACGAGCTCGCCTTCAGTCGGACGAACCCCGTGTAACGGCGGATCAATCCGTCGAGGGCGGCTTGGTCGCCGTTGCGCGCCCGCACCACGAGCTGAAGATCCGCGAGCTCGCGCTGCTGTCGCTGAACCGAGTGCGCTGGGGCTGAACGGGCCGGCATTCGCTCCCCTTCTCTCGCGGGGCGAGATTGCGGTCAGGACCGAATCTCACGTTGAGGTTGAGGTGACGGTAGCAAGGTCCCAACGAAAACACAAGACCTTGCGTTTATGCCGACTTAACCGGACCGATTGCGTCTTAGGCGCTCCAACCGGTCCCTTGTCGCGCGGTCGAGTCGCTCGGCCAAGCGATGAGGGCGTTCTTCTCGCCTGCCTGCCGGCTTCAATTCCTTGACGAACGTCGCCGAGGTCACCTTCGTCACCTCTTGACCCGAGGTACCGCGGACTGCGAAATCGGAGGAGACGAGGCAGACCCGCTCGCTGCCGCGAAACTCAGCCGCCAGCCGCTCGAGAACGGCGTCCGCATGGGGCGCAAACCGGACTTCCAGGGGCCCGTGCGTCCGTTCTTCGCCGACGCCGTCGAAGACGACGACGCCGCGGGCTCCTCTCAGCGCGACAAAGCTCGCGAGCTGGTCGACCAGGTCTCGCGCGTCGGCGAAGGAGCCGGCGTGGAGGAGGTTGTAGCCGTCGAAGAGGTAGAGAGTCGCGTCAGCCATCTGATGTAGATGTAGGTGTACACCTACATCGTTCCGTTGCGCTGCCGCCGCGCCTCGAAGAGGAGAACGCCGGCGGCGACGCTGACGTTCAGCGACTCGACCTCTCCGGCGAGCGGGATCGAGACGGCGGCGTCGCAGGTGCGCCGGACGAGCGGACGTACGCCCTTGCCCTCAGCCCCCAGGACGAGTGCCACTCCGCCGGTCAGGTCCGCCTCCCACAGCGGCGTCTCGGCGTCGCCCGCGGCGGCCCAGGCCCACAGGCGCGGGCCTTTCACCTCGGAGAGGTACCGCGCCATGTTCTTCACGACCGCAACGGGCAGGTGCTCGATCGCGCCCGCCGAGGCGCGGACGACGGCCGGGGTCACGCGCGCCGCGTTGTGCGCCGGGACGACCACGCCGGTCGCTCCCGCCGCCTCCGCCGTGCGCGCGACGGCGCCGAGGTTGTGCGGGTCGGTGACCTGGTCGAGGCAGACGATCAGCGGCGACTCCTGCGCGGCGAGCTCGTACGCGTCCGCGTAGCGGTACGGCTCAGCCCACGCCAGCACGCCCTGGTGGTCGCGCGTTCCAGCGGCTTCGGTCAGGTCCCGTTCAGGCCTGACCTGATGCCTGGCACCGGGACGTGCCTCGCGCAGCCACGGCTCGGCCTTGAGCGCCCGCTCGGTGACCCAGAGCTCGAGCACCTCTCGCGGGCCGCGCAGCGCCTCGCGCACCGGGCGGCGGCCGTAAATCTGCTCGCGTGTCATTTCGGGACGAGCTCGAAGCCTTCCGCGACGTCGCGGACTTCCCAGCCTTTCGCCTCGATCTCGACACGAAGACGGTCTGCCTCCTCGAAATCGCCGCTCGCTCTGGCTTCCTTCCTTTGTTCTGCAAGGGCGACGATCTCCGCCGGCGCCGCGACCGTTTCCGCGAGCGACCCGAGCCCGAACAGCTCCAGCCCCCACCTCAACGACGCGGTTCGCCCACGACCCCGCCAGTCGTGGAACAGCGCCAAAGCCTCCGGGGTGTTGAAGTCGTCGTCGAGGACGCGGCCCAGCTCGTCTCGCTCGAGGTCTTCCGGCTCGTACTCGAGGCCGACGAAGTAGTTGCGAAACGTCTCGGCCTGTGCGGCCGCCTGCGACATGAGCTCGTCACTGAAGTCGATCGGCTTGCGCCACTGGGCGGTCATGAAGAAGAGCAGGATCGTCTCGCGTCCCCACTTCTCGAGGGCGTCGCGAAGGGAGACGATGTTGCCGAGCGACTTGGACATCTTCTCGCCGGTCAGCTCCAGCAGTCCGTTGTGCATCCACATCCGCGCGAACTCGTTGCCCGCGCCCCGTGACTGGGCGAGCTCGTTCTCGTGGTGCGGGAAGATCAGGTCGATGCCGCCGCCGTGGATCTCGAAGACCGGACCGAGGAATTTCTCCGCCATCGCCGAGCATTCGATGTGCCATCCCGGACGACCAGGCCCCCAGGGCGACTCCCAGACCGTGTCCTCGCCCTCTTTATGGGCTTTCCAGAGCGCGAAGTCGCGGGGGTCCTCCTTCAGCTCGGTGCGCTCCGACTCCTCGGACGGGTTGTGCAACGACTCCTCGTCGCCCTGCCGGCCGGAAAGCCGGCCGTACTCCGGAAACGCCGCGACCCGAAAGTAGACGTCACCGCCGGCCGGATAGGCGAGCCCGCGGTCGATTAGCTCGCCGATCAACTCGACGATCTCCGGAATCGTCTCGCTGGCCTTCGGTTCGTGGTCAGGCCGGCCCAGGCCGAGCAGGTGGGTGTCTTCGACGTACCACTGCGAAGCTTCCGCGGCGAGCTCGGCGCTGTGTCCTGGCGCCGCGTTGTAGATCTTGTCGTTGATGTCGGTGATGTTCTGGGCCAGCCGGACGTCGTACTGCACCTGC
>JALYLK010000037.1 GCA_030774275.1 Actinomycetota bacterium | reverse complement strand
CGACGCTACAATCCGCCCGCTCGGGCGATTAGCTCAGTTGGTTAGAGCGCCGCTCTGATAAGGCGGAGGTCCGTGGTTCGAATCCACGATCGCCCACTCCGCCTTGAAGTCCGGCTACGGCTCCGCCATAGCCATGACGACTTCAAGGCGTTTGTCTTCTACGACCAGCGTTTGTGCACCGAGTCGGGCAAAGCCCGCCTCGGTGGCGTGGAATCAGTGCGCGATCTGCGTTTTCTGAACGTAGTCCTCAACCGCCAGCAAAAAGGTCGGGTCGTCGGCGATCTCCGCCAGCATGCCCTTAGTTGCGTCGTCGAGTTCTTCGTCGTGCTGGAGCTCGAACAGGAACGGTTGCAGGCGATCCTTCTGCGACAGGGAGGCCATCTTCAGGAAGAGGTCCCGTGTCAAGTCGTCCTGCGAGATCGCCTCGAGCGACTCGAGGTCGTTGAGCCAGGCCGCCAGCATCAAAGGGTCAACGCCGTCCGCACGGCAGGAGATACGGCGCTACGCGAGGCGCTCCAACGCCTCCGCGAGCTCGGCCAGCTCGTGCTCGTCGGCAATCGGGATCTCGATTCTCGACGCGGTGACGCGCGGGCGAAAGCCGGTCGCGCGCTCGCAGGCGGTGCGGACGCGGTCGGCAAGGGCGGGGTCGACCTTGCTGGCCGGCTCGCGCCGTGGCTTTCGTTTCGCGCCGGCCCAGCGGGCGGCGCGCTCTGCCGCGCGAACGGTCAGGCCCTTGGTCACGATCTCGCGGGCCAGCCGGCGGCGCCCCTCGTTGTCGGGCACGGCCAGAACGGCGCGTGCGTGGCCGTCCGTCAGCTCGCCTCGCTCGACCATCCCGAGCACGTCCTCGGAGAGCTCGAGCAGGCGCATCCGGTTCGAAACGGCCGGCTTCGATCGCCCCACCCGCTCGGCGATCTCGCCGAGAGCAAGGCCGAACTCGTCGACGAGCAGCGCGTACGCGCGCGCCTCCTCGACGGGCGAGAGCTGCTCACGGGCGACGTTCTCGACGATGCTGAGCAGGAGGGTGTCTCGGTCGTCGGTCTCACGCACAAGCGCCGGGATGGTCGGCGTGCCGGCTTGCTGCGCGGCGCGCCAGCGGCGTTCGCCCGCGATCAGCTCGAAGCCCCCGGCCGGGCGAGGCCGGACGAGCACGGGCTGGACGATTCCCTGAACCTTGATCGAGTCCGCAAGCGCCGTGGTCGCCTCAGCGTCGAATCGGCGGCGGGGCTGGCGTGGATTCGGATGGATCGCCTCGACGGGCAGGTGGGCGAGCTCGGGCTCCGTCGCGCCGCCGATCAGGACCTCGAGCCCCCGGCCAAGGCCGCGGCGTTGCGGTTCAGGTGCGGCGTGATTGGTCATGACGGTGGATGCCCGGCGCGCGAAAAGCAAGCCAGACTAGGACGCAGGGAGCGTTCGTAGCCAGAGGCTACGGGCGCGACTGAGGACAACGGCTGGCGCCGCTTTGCAGCCGCCGGGCGCCGCCGGCATGGCCAATCGCGTCGCCTAAGTGCGTTCGACAAGCTCCATCGCCACCTTCCAGTACGCGTCGGCGCCGGCCGAGCGGGGGTCGTAAGCGGTCACGGGCAGGCCGTGACTCGGGGCCTCTGCGATCCGCACCGAGCGGGGGACGCTCGTCTTGAAGACCAGGTTGCCGAAGTGCCTGCGCACCTCCGCATCCACGTCGGCTGCGAGCCTCGTTCGCCGGTCGACCATCGTCAGAATCACGCCCGCGATCGCGAGGCGGTGGTTCAAGCGGGCCCGGATGAGCTCGACCGACCGGACAAGCTGCGCGAGACCTTCAAGCGCGTAGTACTCGGCCTGCAAGGGCACGAGCACGCGGTCGGCGGCAGCAAGCGCGTTGACGGTCAGCGGGCCGAGCGACGGCGGGCAGTCGACGAACACGAACGCGTAGTCGCCATTCGCCGCTGCGAGGGCCTCGGTCAGATAGCGCTCGCCGTCGCCTCGGCGGGAAAGCTCGGCAGCGGTGCCGGCGAGGTCCGGTTTCGCAGGCACGAGATCCAGGTTGGCGAACCGCGTCGGCCTCGCGAGCTCGCGGAGCGGCGCGCCGTCGAGCAGGTCGATGCTGGAGCTGCCGTTCGCCTTTTCACCGAGCCCGGAGGTCGCGTTCGCCTGCGGATCGAGGTCGACGACGAGCGATCGCTGGCCGGCCTCGGCGAGGCAGGCGGCCAGGTTGATAGCGGTGGTCGTCTTGCCGACTCCGCCCTTCTGATTGGCGATCGCGAAGACACGGGCGCTCATGCCCCGAGCCTACGGGTCGCCGCGGACGGTTCTGGCAGTTCGAACTGGGTCTGACCCCACGAACTGCCACAAGCCTACGGGTCTAATGAAACAAAAGTGTGACTTTTCGTCCACAGGGGCCTGGCTGCCCTAGGCAAGCGGGCGCTTCTTCGCTACACCGGGACGGCGTGGAAAGCCTGGGGGCGTCGGCTCCAGCTTCTGGAGAACGAGCAAACCCGGGACCTGTTCGGCTGGTCCGCCACCAAGCTGTTCGGAGACACGGCTGACCGCGGCGGCGTCTGCCGTCGGCCCCACGTACAGAACCGCCGCGCCCCGTGGCGCGACGAGCGGCAGGCACCACTCCGCCGCAACCGGAGGAGGCGCCAGCGCCTTCGCGAGCGCAACGCCGAAGCGCTCCGTCTCCTGCTCCTCCGCTCGCCCCTGAACGACCGTCACATTCGAGAAATCACGCACAGCCTCACGCAGAAAGGCGCACTTGCGCCCGTTCGCCTCGAGCAACGTCACCTGGCGTTCCGGCAAAGCCGCAGCGAGCGGAATCCCCGGCGCGCCCCCACCCGACCCGACATCCACGATCGGGCCGTCGAAGCGGCGCACCACCTCGGCCGCCGCCAGGCTGTCGTCGAGATGCACACGGCGAGCCTCAGCGGGATCGCGAATGGAGGTCAGGCCGGGTGTCGCGAGAAGCGAGTCGAGCCAGCGCCGAAGCCGCTCATCCACCCGGCTCGATCACGACGAACCGGTTCGGCTCGGTCCCTTCGCTCGAGGTGGTGACACCCGGATAGTCCTTCAGCCGCACGTGCACCACCTTCCGCTCGACGGCAGTCATCGGCTCGAGTTCCACGCGCTGCCCGGCCGAGGTCGCCCGCTCGGCGCTCCTTAAGGCAAGCGCGTCCAGCGAAGCCTTCCGCCGCTCCCGGTAGCCGGCAGCGTCCACCACGATCGCCTTGCGGTCCTCCATCTGGCCGCGATAGACGATCGCGTTCACGAGATACTGAATCGCGTCGATCGTCTGGCCGTGCTTGCCGATCAGCAGGCCGAGGTCGCGGCCAAAGAACGCAGCCGTCACCGTTTCGTCGTCCTCCTCGATCTCGAGCTGGGCGTGGACGCCGATCGCGCCGACGATCCGCTCGAGCAACTCGCGGACGGTGCCTGCAAGCTCGCTCTCGTCCACCACCTCGATCGGGCGCTGCGAGTCTCCGTCCGCATCCACCGTCGCAAGCACGCGCGCAGGGGCAAACCCGACACCGAGCAAGCCGCGCTCTCCCTCGGAGATCACCTGGAACTTGACCGTCGCCTTGTCGAGCCCCGGCTGCAGCCTCTCGAGCTCCCGAAGCGCTGACCACTTGGCCTCGCCGACCGTCTCGCCGGTTGCCTCGATCTGCAGCTGCTCGGTCATCGCCGCGCTCGCTTCTTGCGCTTGACTCGCCGCGGCTGAGAGGGAGCGGCCGCCCGCGCAGTTGCAGGCTCAGGCTTCCCGTCACCGTCCCCGTCCGGCTCCTCCTTTGGCGGCGTCCGCGAAGAGCGGCGCTGCGTCTCCGCCGCCGGGGTCTTCTGGGTCAGCTGACGTGTGACGAGGCCCTGGCCGACGGTCCACAGGTTCGTCGTCACCCAGTAGATGACGAGACCCATCGGGAAGCGCAGCAGGAACGTGATGAAGAAGATGGGTAAGACCATCATCAAGTAGCGCTGCGTCTTGTCCATCGTGGCCGACATGAAGTAGGTCGAGGAGACCTGACTCGCCGCATAGATGACGAGCAGGAGGTAGCCCGACCAGTGAGCGTTCGCGTGGTCGGCGATGTTCGGAACGATGTGCAGCCACGAAAGGGATCCGGAAGGCGGGTGCTTCGAGAAATGCTTCAGCACGAAATAGAGCGCGAAGAAGACCGGGATCTGCGCGAGAAGGGGCAAACAGGACGCGGCCGGATTGATTTGGTTCTCGCGGTAGAACTTCATCAGCTCTTCCTGCTGCCGCTTCTTGTCCGTCTTGTACTTCTGCTGGATCGCCTTCATCTCCGGCATGTGGCGCTGCATGGACTGCATCGAGTGGATCTGGCGCACGGTCAGCGGCACGAGCGCGATCCGGACGAGAATCGTCAGCGCGACGATTGCCCAGGCCCAGGGCAGCCCGATCGTCCCGTGCAGCCAGTCCAGGGCTTGCCGCAGGATGTTCTCGATCGGCGAAAGCGGGCTGAAGAGAATCACGCGAAGAGCCTCTGGTCCTTGGCGTAGTCGACGCCGCCGTGACTCCACGGATTGCAGCGGAGGAGCCGCCAGCCGGCCAGGATCGAGCCCTTCACCAGGCCGTACTCACGCAGCGCATCGAGCGCGTACTGCGAGCACGACGGGTGGTACTTGCAGCGGTTGCCGAGCAG
>JALYLK010000036.1 GCA_030774275.1 Actinomycetota bacterium | reverse complement strand
GCGGGAAGTAGTCGAGCAGCGTGAACGGATGCGTGCCCGGAGCCCGGCCCTCGAGGATCCGCGAGTAGTTCTCGATCCCGTTGCAGAAGCCGAGCTCCTGCAGCATCTCGAGGTCGTATTCGGTGCGTTGGCGGATCCGGTGCGCCTCGAGCAACCGGTTCTCGGACTCGAACTGCTTGACCTGCTGCTCGAGCTCGTGGCGGATCTCGTCGACGGCGCGCTCGATGGTCGGCTTCGAGGTCACGTACTCGGTCGCCGGCCAGATGGCGACGTTGTCGAGGTGCGCGTAGATCTCGCCGGTCAGCGGATCGAAATGGCTGATCTGCTCGACCTCATCGCCGAAGAAGGAGATCCTGTATGCGGTCTCGGAGTTCGCGGGCTGCACCTCGACCACGTCGCCCTTGACGCGGAAGCGTCCCCGGCCGAGCACCGAGTCGTTGCGAACGTATTGGCTGTCGATCAGCTTCCGCAGGGCCAGATCGCGGTCGTGCTCCTCGCCCACGGTCAGGATCAGCACGCGATCTCGCCACTCCTCGGGCGAGCCGAGCCCGTAGATGCACGAGACCGAGGCGACGACGATCACGTCGCGGCGCGTGAACAACGCCGAGGTGGCAGCCAGCCGCAGCCGGGCGATGTCGTCGTTCTGGGACGAGTCCTTCTCGATGTAGAGATCCGCCTGCGGGACATACGCCTCGGGCTGGTAGTAGTCGTAGTAGGAGACGAAGTACTCGACGGCGTTCCCTGGAAAGAACTCGCGCAGCTCGTTACAGAGCTGGGCGGCAAGCGTCTTGTTGTGCGCGATCAGGAGGGCCGGCTTGCCGACCTCCTCGACGATCCACGCCATCGTCGCGGTCTTGCCCGTGCCAGTCGCGCCCAGAAGCGTCTGATAGCGCTCGCCGGCGGCCAGCCCCTCCGACAGGGTCTTGATCGCCTCCGGCTGGTCGCCGGTCGGCTTGTAGGCGGCGGATGTCTTGAGCTCGGCCATCGAGGACAGGCTAGCGGCCATGAATGCCGTCGACGACTAGGCCGGCGAGACCGTGGGACGGAGCCGGAGCCCCACCGTTCCCGCCCCAATCCGGGCCACGGTCTGCACCGCGGCGACGACCGCGAACACGGGCCGCGCGCCGAAGGCTCCCAGCGCCGGACCCGCCGCAAGCAAGGCGAGAGGACCGCCAACCTGCGAGAGCGTCAACACCGCCGACATCACCTTTCCGCGGAGCGCCGCCGGTGGCCTGAGCGTCAGAATCGAGTGAAGAGCCGGGTTGACGAGGCCGTTGGCGAGGCCCGAGGCAAAGAGGGCGGCGCCCACCGCGACGGCCGGCAACGGCAGCGGCAGCAGCCACAGCGGCACCGCCTCGACAAGCAGACCCACACTCGCCCAGGTAAGCGCGTCGAAGCGGCGCAGCGTCCTATAGGCGATCACGTTTCCTGCCAGCGCCCCCGCCCCGAAGGCGCCGAGCAGCCAGCCGGCGATCGCCGCGTGACGGCCGTACTCCTCGAATACGAGTACCGGCACAGCTGCGAACAGGACGAGCCAGGAGGCGTCGATTACGACCATCATCGAGCCCCAGGCCCGAAGCAGCGGATCACGGCGGATGTAGGCGAGCCCGGCGAAAACGCCGCCGCTCGACTCGTCTCGCTCGACCGGTCGTGTGCGCGGGAGGAAGCTTGCAATGAGCACGAATGAAACTGCGAAGCTCGCAGCGTCGATCACCAGCACGGTCGCAGCACCGATAACCCCGATCAGGACACCGGCGGTTGCCGGACCGAGGACGAGCGTGATCCGCGTGGCGCCTTGGAGCAGCGCGTTCGCCCGGCCGACGACCTCCTCGCCCTCCCCGAGCAGCTCCGGTACGACGACCCGTTGTGCGGCGAAGTACGGACCGAAGAACGCGCTTGCTGCGAACACGATCGCGAGCAGCAGCGGATACGAGAGTGCGCCTGCCCAATGCAGCACCGGCACGGCGAGTACGAGTGGCGCTCGGCAGGCGTCGGCGATCAGCATCGTCTGGCGCGCGCCAACCCGGGCCAGCAACGCGCCGCCGGGAAGCCCGAACAGAGCCGCGCCGGCAACACCGGCCGCCACGACGAAGCCCATTCGGGTCGGCGATCCCGTGGTTGAGAGCACAAACCACGGCACGGCCAGCCAGGTCATCTCTGAGCCGGTCGTCGAGACGGTTTCGGCGCAGAGCAAAGCCAGGATCCGGCGATCGCGCAGCATGCTTCCCGGTTAGTGGTTGAGGTTGCTCGCGGGTGCGCGGACGACCTTCACGTCGCCGCTCATCGACGTTGCCCGTAGCTCCACGAGCGGAGCGTCGTCTGCCGGTGCCTCGTCTTCGAGCTCGAGCTCGGAGCTCAGGTCACCGCTCATCGCGCGAGCATCGACCCAGACGTTCGACCCCTGGCGGATACCCACCTTGATGTCGCCCGAAGCGGACTGAAGCTCGACGGTGCCGACGGTCACCGCGGCGATCCGCTGGTCGCCGGACGCGGTCTTCACCTTGACTCGACTGCCGGCTTCCTCGACTGCCACGTCGCCCGATGCGGTCTTGACGGAGAGCTCCCCGTCGATTCGGCCGAGCTCGACATCGCCCGAGGCGGTGTTGACTGTCGCCGCGCCACCGACGGACTGAAGGCTCACGTCCCCGCTGGCCGCGCTCGCCTTCGCCTCGGCTGCGATCTGATCGAACTCGACGTCTCCGGAGGCGGCTTCGGCCTCCACCGAGCCGAACCGGCCGCGACCTCGGATGTCCGCCGAAGCAACTTCTGCGCGGACGTTCGCGCCCTCGGGAACTCGAATCGACAGGCGGACGTGGACCTTGCGCCAGAACCCGAAGCCGACTCGACGGCGGTCGCCCACGTGGGCGATCACCTCGTGCCCGCCGCGCTGCTCGCGCAGCTCGATCCGAGCGTCCTCGAGCAGCTCGCGCACCTCGTCGTCGTTTCCGCGGGCGTCCAGCTCGACCTCCGTGGTGGCCAACCCAGCCGCGGTCTCGACCTCGACAGTGCCTTCCGGCAACCTGATGTCGAGCGTGACCTCGCCCAGCGTCTCGAATGATTCGCGTCTCATGACCGTCGGCCGCGGGTGCGGCGAATGACGTCGAGGGCCGAGACCGCGCCGTTCTTGCGCGGATCGCGCGAGTCGACGCGTACCTCTGTGTGTCCGAACGGCAAATGGAAGAACATCTCCCCTCCTTAGCTCCGGCCGAAGCCGGTGAGTCGATTTCCGGGACCCCGGCGTCCGCCGCCGCCGGCACCAGAGCTGACGAGCCGCGCAAGCGAGCGCACCAACCACGTGTTGACGGAGACGCCCTCCCGCGAGGCGGCCGCTTCGACCGCGGACTTCAAACCCTCGGGAAGGCGAAGCGAGATGCGCGCGACGAGAACCTCGTCGCCCACGGGAGGGGCCGGGGCTTCGCCCTCGTCCTCCACGTAGACGAGCGCCGGATCTTGCCCGGACAGGCGGATCTCAACATGTCCTGCAGGAAGCTGGTTCGAAAGCTCGAGCGCGGCTTCGCTCAGGGCATCGAGCAGGCGCAGGCCCGCAGAGGCCCCGACGGCCGAGATCAGCCTGCGAGCGGCTTCGGCGGCGGCATCGTCGCCGACGGCGGCGATACCTTCGAGATCGGCCTGCAGGCCTTCGATGAACGGGCGTAGCTCCACTGTGACGTCATTATGACATCACTTCGATGTATGTCAAGCATCACTGTGGCGTCGAACCCAGTTCCTTGCCGTAACCTCGCCGATACAGGGTTTTCAGGCGCTCGACGCGTTTCACGTAGTGCCTGGTCTCGGAGAACGCGATGCCGCGGCCGGCGCGGCGCCACTCGTCGACGTTCTCCTGACCGGCGTTGTAGGCGGCGAGCGCGGTCCGCTCGTCCCCGTACTTGTCCAGCAGGTGGCGCAGGTACCAGGCCCCGTAGCGGACGTTGATCTCGGGGTTGTACAGATCCTGGACCCGGAACTGCGTGCCCCCGGTGTGGACGGCGATTCC
This sequence comes from Actinomycetota bacterium, assembly GCA_030774275.1. Classification (GTDB taxonomy): domain Bacteria; phylum Actinomycetota; class Thermoleophilia; order Gaiellales; family Gaiellaceae; genus 13-2-20CM-68-14. The sequence goes on along the minus strand of JALYLK010000036.1, from coordinate 398 downwards.
CTTTGCCGTGTCGGGGAGCAACTGCATCAGGCCGACCGCGCCCGAGCTCGACTTCACGTCCGGGCGAAACTTGCTCTCCTGGTCGATCACGGCGGCGAGCAGGGCCGGATCGAGGCGGTAGTTCCGCGCGTGGCCCCGGACGATCGACTCGTACTTGAGCGGGTACCAGAGCCGAACCCACCAGCCGGGCTCGGTCGTGTGAACGTAGCCCACACCCGCGACGGCCAGGCCGAGCACCGCGAGAAGGACAGCCGCCCGCCTCACTCGCGGCGGCCGGCTTCGAGAGCGCGCATCGTCTCGGCGACGAAATCGTCGAGCTGCTGCCGGGTGCCGTCGTTCACGTAGGAGAAGTCGGCGCGAGCCGCCTTCTCCTCTTCCGCCAGCAGGCGTCCTTCGCG
>JALYLK010000035.1 GCA_030774275.1 Actinomycetota bacterium | reverse complement strand
GCTCGCAGATCTCGGCGAGCTCGTCGGTGAAGCCAGGCTCGTTCCCGGCGGGGACGACGTGGAAGGAGTCGCAGAAGTGCCGGCCGATTGCCAGTTCGGACATGTCCGTGCCGACGATCCGAACCTCACGCTCGCCGTTCTCGCGGAGCGCCCGGATCAGCGCCGCGGATCCCGGAACGCCGGAGGCGGTGAGCAGGACGGTGAGCGGTCTCACGTCAGATCGATTCGGTCGTCGGTGAGGCGTTCGAGGTCGCGGCCGCGCTCGGCATCGAGCATCGCCAGCATCGTCTCGCGCATCGACGTGCCGGGGTAAGCCCAGATCTCCGGATGCGTGAGTAGCTGCAGCCACTCGAAGCTACCCGCGGCAAGTTCCTCGTGAGGGCAGCCGCTCCGCCAGTGCTGGTTCGAGTCGGAGCGGTAGTGGTCGGGATCGAAATAGCCCCGCTGCATCACGTTGACGGCGCCCTCGAGCGGCTCGCGCATGAACTCGGGATCGGGGTTGTGCCAGGCGACGACCGGGTCGAAACGGTCGTCGAGCTCGAGCTGCGGGTAAACCGCGTGCAGTCCGACGCGGTGGCCGAGCTCGCGCAGGCGCCCGAGAGCATGTTCGCCTTCGGGCGAGGCGAGGTTGTAGAAGACGCTGCGTGTCATCAGGAAGTAGGTCGCCTGCGCGCTCTCGTCGGCTTCGAGCTCGGCCAGGTTCAGAGCGGCATCAAGCGAGAGGTCGACGTCGTGGCGAAGCAGGAGGTCGCCGGGCATCGGCTCGCGGTCGAAGAGCGCGAACCGGTAGCCACCGGTCTTCGCTGCCGCGAGCAGCTCGCGGTAGTGCGCGAGGTCGAATCCACACTTCATCTGCGGGGCGTCTCCCAAGGCCATGCCGGGCGACCGGGTCCCCGGCCATGACCGTGGACCAGGTCCCCGGACCTGTCTACGGACCCGGTCGGTCCGAGAGGTTTCCGAGGCCTCCCCCAAGGCCATGCCCCGCGACCGGGTCCCCGGCCATGACCGTGGACCAGGTCCCCGGACCGGTCCGCGGACCCGGTCGCTCCGAGAGGTGCGGTCACTCGACCTCCACGTCCAGGAGCGTCGCCGCGGCCTCGGCCCGCTCGAGCGCTTCGATGTTCGTGTCGCCGACCGCGATCACGTAGCCGCGGCGATCGCCGTCGAGGCGCACAGGCCTGATCGTCTCGCCTTGCTCCAAGAACACGCCCGCCTGGACGACGCCCGGGAACGCCAGCACCTTGTCAAGCGGCCCGACGCTTGTGACCTTTCCCGCCGGGAGCGGCCCCGGCTCCGCGGTCAGGAATCTGATCGCGAGCGGCTTCTGGAACCGCGGCGTCACGAGGTAGTCCGGCACCTCGAGGCCGAGCGCCTGCCGCAAGGCGATCTCCACCAGGTCGACACCGACGGCGTGCATCGCCAGATCGGCCATCTGGCCGCCCGGGATCCGCGCGGCGCATTCAACGAGATAGGCGTGGTCGTCCTCGCCGACGATCAGCTGCGGAAAGGCAATCCCATTCTCGAGCCCGAGCGCGTGAACGGCCGAGACCGCGGCTTGCTCCGCTTCCGCAAGCGGGTCCGCGAAGAGCCGCGATGGATAGACGTGGATCCAGCCCACACCGAACCCGACTCCGGGCGGACGCAGGCGATCCGAGAGCGTCAACGGCGTCACCTGCCCGGCGCGCGCGATCGCGAGCCCGTTCAGCTCGATCCCTTCGTGGTAGCTCTCGATGATCGCTTCTTCCGTCGGCGACTCGCTCAGCGCCGTGTGTAGGTGAGCCTCGAGATCATCGATCGAGTCGAGCCTGAAGACGCCGCGCTGGCCACCCGAGTCGGCCGGTTTCAACACGGCCGGAAAGCCCACGGTCTCGACCGCGGCGTATCCCTCGTGCAGAGACCTCGCTGCCGCGAACCGCGGCTGCGGCACGCCGGCTTCGGCGAGGCGGCGGCGCATCGCCACCTTGTGAGTCATCAGATGAGCGGTCTCGGTTCCGATTCCTGGCAGCCCGAGCGTCTCGGCAACCGCGGCCACCACGGGAACGGCGCGGTCGGCGGAGACGGTCAGCACGCCGTCGACTGAGTGACGCCGCCCCGCCTCGGTGACTGCGGCGACGTCCATGAAGTCGACCACCTCGCCCACGTCAGCCTCCCCTAGCCCCAGGGCGTCCGGGTTTCGATCGACCGCCACCACGCGCAGCCCGAGCTCGCGGGCCCGCCGGATCGCGCGCCGTTGATGCCGGCCCGCGCCGACGAAGAGAACGGTCCCGTCCACAGCGCGCCCGATGCTAACCGTGGAAGAGCAGGAGGTTCGCACCGCTAGACTCGCCGCCGTGGCGCTGAGCGGCAAACGCATCCTCCTGACCGGCGGAGCCGGCTTCATCGGCTCGACCCTGGCCCGGCGCCTGGTCGACGACAACGAGATCGTCGCGCTGGACAACCTGCACCGAGATGCGATGTCCGGCAGCGAGCTTGCAGAACACCCGAACCTGACCCTCATCCAGGCCGACGTTCTCGACGCCGACGCTGTGCGCGAGGCGGCCGCCGGCGCGACCCACATCGTCCATCTCGCCGCGATCGCGGGCGTCGACACCGTCCGTGAGAGCCCGGTGCGGACGATGCGGGTGAACGTGATCGGCACCTACAACGTGCTCGAGGCGGCGCTCGCGACGCGCGGCTCGGTCGAGCGCTTGGTCGAGATCTCGACCAGCGAGATCTTCGGCACGCACGCCTACAACGTCGCCGAAGGCCACGTCTCGACGATCGGATCGGTCGGCGAGACCCGTTGGACGTACGCCGTCTCGAAGCTGGCCGGCGAGCACATGTCGCATGCGTACCGTGAGGAGCACGGGATCCCGGTCGTCACCGTCCGCCCGTTCAACGTCTTCGGCCCGGGACAGATCGGCGGCGGAGCCATTCGCGCCTTCATCGAGGCCGCCCTCGCGGGACGCGATCTGACGATCCACGGCGACGGCTCGCAGATCCGCGCCTGGTGCTACGTCGACGACATGGTCGAGTCCTTACTGCTTTGCCTCGAGCGGGACGAGGCCGTCGGGCAGACCTTCAACGTCGGCAACGCCCGCTCGGCCGTGACGATCTTCGACCTTGCCCAGCGGGTGAAGCGCTTGACGGGCGCCCCGGGCGAGATCGTCTTCCAGCCGCTGCATTACGCCGACGTCGAGCTGCGCATCCCGAATGTCGAGAAGGCGCGCGAGGTGCTTGGGTTCGAGGCGAAGGTCGACCTCGACGAGGGCCTGACGCGGACGATCGCGTGGTATCGCGAGCGAAGCCCGGCGCTGATCTGATCCGGCTGGCCCGGCCCGACGTCGGGGCCGCCGAGGCGGAGGCCGTCGCCGAGGTGCTCGAGAGCGGGCAGCTGACGATGGGCCCGAAGGTCGAGGAGTTCGAGCGCGGGCTCGCCGTGGCCTGCGGCACGGAGCACGCGGTCGTGGTCTCGTCCGGCACCGCTGCGCTCCACCTCGCCGTGCTCGCACTAGGGATCGGGCCCGGCGACGAGGTGCTCGTTCCGGCCTACACGTTCCCGTCGACGGCGAACGTGGTCGCGTTCGTCGGGGCTACGCCCGTGCTCGTCGACGTCGATCCCGAGACGATGAACCTCGACCCCGCGAGAGTGGACGTCGGAGCGAGGACGAAGGCGATCATCGCCGTCGACCTGTTCGGGCGGCCGATGCGCGTCGAGCAGCTCCCGGAGGGCGTGACAGTGCTCGAAGACGCTGCGGGAGCCCTCGGCGCGAAGCGGCAGGGCCGGCCGTGCGGCAGCCTCGGCGCCCTGGCCTGTCTCTCGTTCCACCCGCGGAAGATCGTCACCACCGGCGAGGGCGGCGCCGTCACGACCGACGACGGGGAACTCGCGGTGGCGATTCGCCGCATGCGTCACCACGGGATCGAGCCCAGTGGCGATTTCGAGATCGCTCACGCGGGCTTGAACTACCGGCTCTCCGACATTCTCTGCGCCGTCGGGATCCCTCAACTCGCCCGTCTGGACGAGCTTCTCGAGGCTCGGACCCGGATCGCCGCCGGCTACACCGAGCGGCTGGGAGACGTCGTCGACACGTCGACGGCGGACGAGGGCGACGTCCACGGCTGGCAGGCCTACGTGATCCAGGTCGACGGGGCGGCCGAGGTGATTGCAGCGCTCCGCGAGCAGGGGATCGAGGCCCAGGTCGGCACCTACGCGCTCCACCGGCTCGCCGCCTACCGTGACCAGGGCGACTTTCCCGGCGCGTCCCGTGTCTTCGATCGAGCGGTCGCGCTTCCGTTCCACACGCGCCTGACCGAGAGCGATCTCGATCGCGTCACCGAGGCCTTGACGAGCATAGTAAGTAAGTAGTAACTTACAAGCAATGGCAGTCACCACTCAACGCAAGTCGGCGGACGAGCGGCGCGAGGCTGTGCTCGAAGCCGCGCTCGAGGAGTTCGCCGCACGTGGTCTGGACGGCGCCTCGACCGAGGCGATCGCTGCCAAGGCCGGCATCTCGCAGCCGTACGTCTTCCGGCTCTTCGGAACGAAGAAGGAGCTTTTCACGGCGGTCATCAGCCGGTGCTTTCGCGAGACGCTCGAGCTCTTTCAGCGGGCGGCGGAAGGGAAGCGGGGCGAAGCCGCTCTCGAGGCAATGGGCAAGGCGTACGTAGAGGAGCTGCTGCCCGACCGTACGCGGCTGCGCGCGCAGA
>JALYLK010000034.1 GCA_030774275.1 Actinomycetota bacterium | reverse complement strand
CGAGCGCGTCGGCGACCGCCTGCGCGAGGGCGATCGCATCGCCCTCGACGGCGATGTCCACGTCGAAGCTGGGTTCACCGAGCAGGATGTCTCGGACCGTTCCCCCGACGAGGTAGACGCCCTCGTAGGCCTCGCTGAGAGCGGCGACGGCCTCGAACACGGGCTCGAGGCGCTCGAGCTTTCCGAGCTCTTCCGACAGCGACACGGTCGGACGCCTTGCCGTTGCCGCCCGCTCGCCGAGCGCTTCGAGCACGTCGCTGCGGGTGACCACTCCGGCGAGCTTGCCGTCGCGCAGGATCGCGATCCGGTCGGCGCCTGAGGCCAGCAGGCGCTGCAGCTCCGAGAGCGGGGTCTGCTCGTCGGAGATGGCAACGCGCGAGCTCATGATCCCCTTGACCGGCGCGTGCGAGAGGCCGTGCGAGATCGCCTTGTCGAGATCCTCCCTGCCGACGGCCCCCACGACCTGGTCGCCCTCGGCGACGAGGATGCCGCTCTGCCCGAAGCGCTGGCAGGCGACCATTGCGCGCGAGACGGTCTCGTCCGGCGAGATCGTGCGAGCCGGGGTCGACATGACGTCCCGCGCCCTCGCCGGCTCGCGGATCGCCTCGTCCAGGTGCTCCACGACGAGTCGGCGGGCTTCGTCGAGCGGACCGCGGTAGATCGCCGAAGCCGCCTGGGCGTGGCCGCCACCCCCGAGCAGTCCTGCGAGCGCGGACGCGTCGAGCTCGGGCACGCGGCTGCGCGTGACGGCGAAAACCCGGCCGTCCATCTCGACGAGCACTGCCAGGCCCTCGCAATCGGTCACGTCCACGAGCTTGTGCGCGAGATTCGAGATTCCCTCGACGTATTCCGGTGCTGACGCTGCGGCTACGAGCACCTCGACGCCGGCGGCCTGGTGGGCCTCGAGCGACTCGAGCAGGGTTGCCAGGAGCTCGCGCTCCACCTCACCGAGCGGCGTGTGCAGGAAGCGCGCAAGCAACTCCTGCTCAGCGCCATGGCGGAGGCACCAGCCGAGCGCTTCGGCGTCGCGCTGCGTCGTCGTCGCATGGGTGAGCGAGCCCGTGTCCTCGTGGATGCCCAGGGCGAAGACCGTTGCCTCCAGCGGACTGACCGAGAGCTCCCGCTCGGCGAGAACGCCAACGAGCGTCGTTGTCAGCGCGCCGTCCTCGGACACGACGACTGACTCCGGCGCCGCCCAGTCCGGCTTCTCGTCCCCGTGATGGTCGAAGACCACCTTGTCGACCTTCGGATTGAGTGCCACAGGCTCGAGCTCGCCGAGCCGCGACGCGTGGACGGTCTCGACCACGATCAGGCGCCGGATCGCCTCCAGCTCGAGCCGGGAGGCCTCGACGACGAAGTCGAGTTCGTCTGCGTGGAGTCGGTAGAACTCGCGGACGTTGCGGTTCAGCGAACCTGCCAGGCAGACGACGGCGCCTGGATAGAGGCGACGCGCGGCCAGCGTCGCCGCGAAGGCGTCGAAATCAGTGTTCGTGTGGGTTGCGACCACAACCTCAGCGCGCATGCCCACATTCTGCGGCCAGGAGGGTTTGGCGCCAAAAAAGTCTGTGCCTAGAGCGCAGCGATCGCCTCGATCTCGACCTTGGCGCCGGAGGGAAGCGCAGCCACCTCGACGGTCGAGCGCGCGGGTGGCGCGCCGCCGACATGCCGCGCGTAGACCTCGTTCATCCCGGCGAAGTCGCCGAGATCGGTGAGAAAGACGGTTGTCTTGACGAGCCGATCGAGCGCGGTTCCCGCTTCCGCGAGGATCGCAGCCAGGTTCGCGAAGATCTGCTCGGTCTGCTCTTCGATCGAGCCGCCGATTTCGGCCTGACCCGGCTTCAGGCCGAGCTGGCCCGACACGAACACGAACTCACCAGTCCGGATCGCCTGCGAATACGGAGCGCCCTGGAACGGTGCCGGCGCATTCTCGGTGCGGACGACAGACTTCATCTCAGTCGCCATCAGTCTCCTTTCGTCTGCGGGGACGGCAGCTCTGCGCCAGCGCGACGCCGAGCGCCTTGAAGATCGCCTCCAGCACGTGCTGGGTGTCCCGGCCCTCGATCAGGCGGACGTGGAGCGTCAGGCCCGCCCCTTCGGCGAACTGGGTGAGAAATCGGGCGACGAGATCGGTCGCTAGACCGCCGACGCCCATATCCGAGAGATCGACGTTAGAGACGAGCAGCGGCCTGCCCGAGGCCTCGAGCACGACGTGGGCCAGCGCCTCGTCGGCGGGTAGGGCAGCCGAGCCGTAGCCACGCACGCGCTCGGAGTGGAGAGCTTCCGAGAGAGCCTGACCCAGCGCCCGGCCGGCGGCCGCAACCTCGGCGTCCGGCTCCTCGGGGGCAACTTCGAGCGCCAGATCGAACGAGGCGTGCTCGGCGAGCAGCGTCAGGAGATGGTCCAGGACGGGAACGCCGGTGTCGACGCTGGCCGTGCCAACGCCGTCGACGTCGACCCGAGCCTGGAGCCGGCCTTCCTCTCCCGCGTAGCCGGTGGCCGTCATCCCTCGAAGCAGGGTATCGCAGCCTTCGCCGCCCACCGATACGGCTTCTGGCGGTTCCCGAGGACTGTCTGCGGCCAGATGACACCTGCTTTGCACAAGCTTCCGCGCTTGACGGCGCTCGCCGGCCTGGCCGGCGCCCTGACGCTCGCCCTCACGGGCACCGCGACGGCCTCGTTTCCTCCGCCTCCGAACACGGCTGCTGGGGCGACGGTCGTCGGCTACAGCTCAGAACGCGCGCTTGGCCGCGCGGTCGCACAGTCAGGGTCGCGCGTCCTCCGCCGGATCCCCGCCTTGCACGTCGCCGTGCTCAGCACTCCGCCGGCCGCCCTGCGGGTCCTCGGCGACTTGCCAGGCATCCGCTACAGCCGGACGCCGGTTGTTCGGCGCGAGCTCGTCGATCCCGGCATCGCGCCGGAGCCGGTGCTCGGAGGCGCCTACGAATGGCAGTACGCGGCGGCCCGCGAGAGCCTCGTTCCGGCGAGCGTCCGCCAGGCGGCCTCGGCGATCACCATCGCCGTGATCGACACCGGCGCGGACGTCTCGGCGCCGGACCTCGCGGCAAAGGCGCCCTCGACCTGGAGTGTGCGCAGCAACTCCACGGATGTCACCGACTATCAGGGTCACGGAACCTTCGTCTCTTCGCTGGCAGCCGGCTCGGTGACGAACGCCGAGGGCGTGGCCGGCTTCGGCGGCGACGCCAGGTTGCTGGCCGTTCAGGCGGCCGGCGTCGATGGCACGTTCACGGACGTCGACGAGGCGGCGGCGATCGTCTACGCGGTCGACCACGGCGCCAAGATCATCAACATGAGCTTCGGCGGCACCGGCAGCTCTCCGACGGAGAAGAGCGCAATCGACTATGCCGCCGGGCACGGCGTCCTCCTGGTCGCCGCCGCGGGCAACAGCGGCCAGAGCGGCAACCCGCCGAACTACCCGGCCGCGCTCCTCCAGCCGCTGGGCTCGAACGGTCAGGGCGGGATCGGGCTAGCCGTCGCCGCCTCGAACCTGAGCGGGACCCGGGCGGCCTTTTCGAACTACGGTTCGTATCTGTCGCTGGCCGCTCCGGGCGAGAATGTCTTCGGAGCGCTTTCGTCGAGCTCGGATCCCGGCCAGTGGCCTCGCCAGCGCCTCCCCGGCTCGACCGCAGGCCTCTACGGGTACGCCAGTGGGACCTCGTTCGCCTCCCCGGAGGTCGCCGGCGCGGCGGCGCTCGTCTGGGCCGCAAACCCGGCGCTCAAGGCAACGGACGTCGCGGCCATCCTCAAGCAGTCGGCCTCTGGAAACGGTGGCTGGAACCAGGACACCGGCTATGGAGTCCTCGACGTCGCCGCCGCCGTCGCCAGGGCTCAGGGAGTCAGCGTCGCGGCTCCGACCGTGACCCTTGCCGGCAGCCGCTCGGGCCTCCGTGTCAGCCTCTCGTGGAGCTCACCCGGAGCCGTCAGCTACCTGCTCTCGGTAGGACGCGACGGCGGCGCAACCCAGGTCCTGGTAGGCAAGACGACCGCGACGAGCGCCGTCTACGGCCTGGAGCGCGGTCACTCGTATTCATTCGTCGTCACGGCGACCGACGCTTACGGCTCGACCGTTGCCTCGAGCCCCTATGCGGTTTCTCTTCCCTACTCGGCGGTCAAGCTCGACCTGCGGGCCTCTGTGCTCGGCCGAACGCTTCGCCTCTGGACAGCCTTCAATCCCGCGAGCAGGAGCGTCGAGCGAGGCGAACGGAAATTGGTCTTGGAGTCGTTCGACGGTCATACCTGGCGCCGCTTCTCCGTTGCGAGCACGAGCAGGACGGGCGTGGCGATCTGGACACTCAGGCTCCGCCGTGGCAGCTACCGGATTCGTGCGCGGTATGCGGGCGCAGGCGACCTCGCGCCGGCGACGAGCCGCACGGTCACGATCCGAGTGAGCTAGCCCTCTACCCGCTCGATGCGTGCGCCGAGTGACCTGAGTCTTTCGTCGATCCGCTCGTAACCGCGGTCGATCTCGCCAACGTTGCCGATCGTCGAGGTTCCCTCCGCGCAGAGGCTCGCGATCAGCATCGCCATTCCGGCCCTGATGTCCGGGCTCGCCATTCGCTGGCCGAACAGCCTCGCCGGGCCGGTCACAACGGCCCGATGCGGGTCGCAGAGGATGATCCGCGCCCCCATCGAGACGAGCTTGTCGACGAAGAACAGCCGGTTCTCGAACATCTTCTCGAAGATCAGCACGGTTCCACGGGCCTGCGTCGCGACGGCAAGTGCGATCGAAGTCAGATCGGCAGGAAACGCCGGCCAGGGGCCGTCCTCGATCTTCGGGATCTGACCGCCGAGATCGTCCTGGATGACCAGTTCCTGGCCCGGAGGCACGC
>JALYLK010000033.1 GCA_030774275.1 Actinomycetota bacterium | reverse complement strand
GAGCGCGTGCGGGCCTTCGTGAAGGTTCAGGACGGCTGCAGCTTCTCGTGCAACTTCTGCGTCGTTCCGCTGGTGCGAGGCGCCTCGCGCAGCCGGCCGGCCTCGGCAGTCCTCGAAGAGATTCGGCGTCGAGTCGCCCAGGGCCACCGGGAGGTCGTGCTGACCGGGATCAACCTCGGCTGTTATCGCGATCGGGAAGCGGGCTACTCGCTCGCGCGGCTCGTTCGCGAGGCAGGAGCGACGCCGGGCCTGTCGCGCCTCAGGCTCTCGTCGATCGAGGTCAACCATGTGAACGACGAGCTCGTGGCGGCATTGCGCGAGTCGCCCTCGCTCGCCCGCCACCTGCACGTTCCGCTGCAATCCGGCGATGATCGCGTCCTGCAGGCGATGGCACGGCGCTACACGAGTGGGACGTACCTACGACGCCTCGAAGGCCTCGAGGACTTCAATCTGACGACGGACGTGATCGTCGGCTTCCCTTCGGAAGACGAGCTCGCCTTCCGCAAGACGCTGCGGCTCGTCCGCGCGGCCGGGATTACGAAGGTGCACGTTTTCCGCTACTCGCCGCGTCCAGGGACCCGGACCGCGGCCGAAGACTCCATCCCGTCGGCGATCAAGAAAGAGCGCAGCGCACGTCTGCGAGCACTTTCTCACCGGGCCTGCCTCGCTCGCTGGCGGTCGAAGCTCGGCAGCGAGGACGTCGTGCTCGTCGATCGCCCGGGGCGCGGTTACGGAGACGACTACTCGCCGTGGCTGGTCGATGCTCCGATCGGCGAGCTCGTCCGCGTCCGTGCGGCGCGGGTCTCGGCGGAGGGGATCCTCGCTGCCTGACGACTGCCTCTTCTGCCGGCTCGTGCGTGAGGGCGACCACGTCCGCAAGGCCGACGGCTTCGTGGCGATCAATGACATCAACCCCCGCGCGGACGTCCACCTGCTGGTGATTCCGGAGCGGCACGTGCCCAGCTTCCGTGAGGTCGGCGAGTTCGAGCCGGAGGAGGCGAAGCGAATGCTCAACTTCGTCGCCGACACCGCCCGCGACGTTGGTCTCGAGGACTACCGGGTGATCGTCAACGTCGGTGAAGGCGCCGGTCAGACGGTCTTCCATCTCCACTGGCACGTGCTCGGCGGAAGCACGACGGGGTTGCCGTAATGAGCCTGATCGCGCGACTCGAGGATGAGCTCAAGCGGGCAATGGTGGCGCGGGAGCAGGAGCGCCGGGACGCGCTGCGTCTCATCCTGTCCAGCCTCCGCTCGGCGGAGAAGGAGCTGCAACGGCCGCTGCACGATGACGAGGAGCTACAGGTGCTCCAGCGTGAGCGCAAGCGTCGGCTCGAGGCGGCGGAGGCCTTCCGCAACGGGGGCCGTGAGGAACAGGCGCTGGGCGAGGAGCGGGAGCTCGCGGTGCTCGAGGAGTTCATGCCGGCGCCCCTCTCCGAGGAGGAGCTCGAGGAGATCATCGACGACGCGATCGCGGAGGTCGGCGCGACGAGCATGCGCGACCTCGGTCGAGTGATGGCCGACGTGATGCCGCAGGTCTCGGGCCGCGCCGACGGCTCGGAAGTGAGCCAGCTCGTGCGCGAGAAGCTCGCCTGAGCGTGTAGGCCCGACAGACCGGGCGCACCGCGCCACCTTCCGCGGCCCCTTGCCCTGCTCCCGTTCTAGGTTGACGCGCGCGCACCCCCACCCTCTATTTGGGTGGGGCCTCACCCTCCTCCCTCGTGCTCGACGCTACCGAGGAAAGACCTACCGGTGTGTGACGGCGACGTGACGATTGCGGGACATTTTCGGGCCGCCCGTTAGGGGATCCCGCAACTCCGCGCACAGCCTGCCTCACGAAGGCGGAATCGCACGCGTGGTCCCTACACTGAGGCCCGGTGCAGGAGGTTTTCTCTGTCTCGAACGAAGTCGCGGCCGAGCTCGCCACGATCGGCGACGGCGTGCTCGACGCGTTGCGTGACCGGCTTCGGTGCACGATCTTGCTGCGCGGCAACCGCCTGACGATCGAGGGCGACGACCCACATGTCGAGCAGGCCCGGGCTGTGGTCGACGAGCTTGCGGAGCTCGTCGAGGGCGGCCACGAGATCAGCCCGACGACGGTCGACGCCGTGGTCTCGGCGCTCGAGCAGACGGAGGACATCCGGGAGGTTTTCGACGATGTCGTCTGGCGGCATCGCGGCAAGAAGATCTCGCCGAAGACGGTGACGCAGAAGCGATACGTCGACTCGATCCGAAGCCACACGGTCACGTTCGGGATCGGGCCCGCCGGGACCGGCAAGACCTATCTCGCGATGGCGCTCGCGGTCGCCGCGCTCTCGAACCGCGAGGTCGGGCGAATCATCCTCACGCGTCCGGCGGTCGAGGCCGGCGAGCGGCTCGGCTTCTTGCCGGGAACCCTCCTCGAGAAGGTCGATCCGTACCTCCGTCCGCTCTTCGACGCCCTCTACGACATGCTCGAGCCAGACCGGCTGACGGCGCACATGGAGAAGGGCGTGATCGAGGTCGCACCCCTCGCATTCATGCGGGGCCGGACGCTGAACGACTCGTTCATCATCCTCGACGAGGCTCAGAACACGAGCCCGGAGCAGATGCAGATGTTCCTGACGCGGCTCGGTTTCGGCTCGAAGGTCGTGGTCACCGGCGACGTCACCCAGGTCGACCTGCCGCGCGATCAGGCTTCGGGTCTCATCCAGGTGCAGGACATCCTCTCGTCTCTCGACGGCGTGGCCTTCGTCCGCTTTGGCCACGAAGATGTCGTCAGGCACAAACTCGTGCAGCGAATCGTGGAGGCGTACAGGTTGCACGCGGAGGAGACCGGCACCGAGCGGAGCAGATAGGGACGTGATCGCCGTCGAAGTCTCGAATCGAAGCGGCGTCGAGGTCGATGAGGAGGGCGCGAGCGAGCTTGCCCGCGACGTGCTCACAGCCGAGGGGGTCAAGGAAGCGGAGCTCGGCCTCCTGTTCGTCGGCCCGGACGAGATCCGTGCACTGAAGCGCGAGCATCTGGAGATCGACGAGCCGACCGACGTGCTTTCCTTTCCGATCGACGGCCGCGAGCGCCTGCCGGAAGGGGTGCCACGCCAACTCGGCGACGCCGTTCTCTGCCCGCAGGTCACCGGCGAGGCCTGGAGGCAGCCGCTCGTGCACGGTCTCTTGCACCTGCTCGGCTACGAGCACGGCCCCGAGATGGAGACTAAGGAGCAGTCATGGCGCGCCTGACTCTCCCGCGCGGCCGGCTTCGTCGCGACGGAAACGGCGCTGGACAGGAAGAACGCTGGAGCATGCCGCTGCGGCGCTCGCCCTCCATCCTCGACAGCTTCAACTTCGCCTTCGAGGGGATCATCCACGTGCTCCGGACGCAACGGAACATGCGAGTCCATCTGGCGGCGGCGATCGCTGTGCTCGTGGGGGCGGTTTGGATCGGCGTCTCGAAACTCGAGCTGATCGCGCTGCTGCTGGCGATCGCCTTCGTCTTCATAACCGAGATGATCAACTCGGCACTCGAACAGGCGATCGACGTGGCCACGACCTCGTTCGACCCGCTGGC
>JALYLK010000032.1 GCA_030774275.1 Actinomycetota bacterium | reverse complement strand
TCACGCGACCCGGCGCGGCCAACCGAAGAGGCGATCGGTCTCGTAGCGGAGAATGACCGTGTGGTTCGCCGGCGCGAGCAGAGATGACGAACTTCTTCACTCACCATGGGCTGCCGCTCCTGTTCGTGGTCGTGATGATCGAGTCGTTCGGGATCCCGCTGCCCGGCGAGACCGCGCTGATCGCGTTCGGTGTGCTCGCCGCCGAGGGGCACTACTCGATCTCGTCGGTGATTGCGGTCGCCGCAGCCGGCGCAATCGTCGGCGACAATCTCGGCTATTGGCTGATCGGCCGCGTCGGCGGCCGGGCGCTCTTCAGGCGCTGGCGCTGGCTGAGCCAGTACAGCGACCGCGTCCTTCCACGCGCCGAGTCGCTGATGGCGCGGCACGGCGGCAAGACGGTCTTCTTCGGCCGGTTCGTCTCGATTTTGCGCTATACGGTCGCCTGGGTCGCCGGCCTGGCGCGGATGCCTTGGTGGCGGTTCCTGTTTTGGAACGCCGCGGGCGGAATCGTCTGGGCGACGGCGGTCGGACTGATCGCGTACTACGCCGGCCAAGCAGCGGCGACCGCGATCCAGCGCTATGGCCTCTACGCGGGTATCGCCATCGTCGTCGTGCTGATCGTCGGCTGGCTCGCCGTGCGATACACACGCGGCCGAGTCGAGAAACGGCTCTGAATTGGCTGACGATCAGCTGGGAGCGACGATGCTCTCGACCTCGTAGAACTGCGGCTCCGCACCGGGAGGCGGCGGCTGATCGCCAAAGACCTGGCGAATCGCCGGCCCGAGCTTTTCGTCCATGAAGCGCTGGAATGCCTCTCGGGACTCCCAGACGTCGTAGACGTACCAGCCGTCGTCTGTGGGCCCCGCTGTGTGGATGATCAGTCCTTCCGGGACCTGATCCTGTCGCGGCGATGACTGCCCGAACATCGCCTCGTTGACCTGCTCGTACTGTTCCTTCTTGCCTCCCTGCTGCATCTGCAGTATCCCAACGGCCATCGTTCCTCCTCCTGTTCGGCGGTCAGGCGATTCTAGGGGCCGTCAAGGCACCGGTGCCGAATCAACGACGCCCTGGCAGAGTGAGCACGGCCCGCGCATAGCGATCCGCTGCCGCGGAGGAGAGCGAACCGGAAGGCAGCTCGACGACGAAGGCAGTCGTGCCGGGGAAGCGGTGATTTTCCCAGCCGACGGCGCTGCCCGGTTCGCGCGGCAGCCGCCGAAGCGGTAGGCCGACCAGCGCTGAAAAGCGCCGCTCGATCGCGATGTCGCCGCCCGACTCGTCGACGACTCGTTCGTGCTGGTGGAACCAGATCGAAATTCGGGGCCGGACGCGGCGAAGCAAGCTGAAGGCGACCCTGCTTTCCGGCTCCGACAGCGGCCCAGGGCCCGAGTTGTAGACGCCGCTGAGTGGGCGCCAGTTCCAGGGGAAGTTGCGGTTGAGGTCGACCCCGTGGGCATTTTGGCGGGTGCCCGCCGTGTAGCCGTCGGGGTTGAGGTTTTCGATCACCCAGAGATCCAGGGAAGGCGGAGTCGGCAGGCGCTCGAGCGCCCGTACGATCGCCAGGCCGGCGCACTCATTGCCGTGGATGCAGCCGACGACAAGCAGTTTGTTGGCGCTGCGCGGGTTGCCAAGTTCGACTGCGTTGATACCGCGGCCCTCGACGGAGCGGCCGATGAGTACGTGAGTCCGACCCCCGCTCGCAGCCAGGGCAAGCAAGAGCACGGCAACTGCCGTGGCGACGGCGTTCACGATCGCTCAGGATCGCGGTGGGCGGCTGAACGGCACCTGAATGGATGACGTGGGTGGTGGAAAGCTCCGGGATCGAGGACCCGCGCCGCACCGATGAGCGAATAACCAGCAGCCCCGTCACCAGAGCCTCCCGAAGTAGCGGGGCAGGATTTGAATCTGCGGCCGCCATGCGGCGGTGGCGACCATTGACAGACCTTCGCGGCGAACCTAAAAGAAGATCACTGCGGTTCGTTATCCAGGATCACTCGGGGAAAGGGGATCACGTGGAGGAGTCGCAGCTCAGAGTCTCGTCAGGTACGGCCGCCGAGGACGAATACGTGCAGTTCTGGCCGGCTGGTGCCTTGGCGAAAGGTCAGTTCTCCTGCACCGCTTGTGGGAATCGCGTAACCGTTCGCCAAGTACTACCGCGTTGCGCGGTATGCGGCGAACGGCTCTGGGAGCGGGCCGAGTGGAGTCCCTTCGGGCGAGCTGAGGCACCGCACTAACACTCGCTTCGCCGGGCAGCGAGGACCGGCGCGGCCATGAGCTTGCTTTCGCTCGCGAACGATTCGCGATCAAAGGAGACCACGCTCGCAGGCGAACGCAAAGAGGCGCGCCCACTGTTCGGCATCGAGCTCGCGCGCGCGAGCGTTTAGGCCGAAGCCGAGAGCCGGTGCAAGCCGTTTGAGCTGTAAGCCTGTGAGGGTGGGCCGAAGGGCCAAACGGATCGGTCGAGGGCTCGCAAAGGCTCCGGCGAGGAAGCGCCAGTACACCTCGTGCAGCTCGAGCGGTACATGTGGCTCCGTGCGGCGCTCGAGCCGGAGGACAGCGGCGTCGACGCCCGGTGGCGGGGCGAAAGCCTGCCGGTCCAGGTGCCGGCCAATCGAGATGTCGTGCCAAGCTCGCCAGTAGATCGAACGAAGCGTCGCGGGCCAAACCGCCGCGTGCTTCGTGGCGAACTCCCACTGCACGATCACGTGCGCTCGCTGCAACGGCAGGCGTGGATCACGAAGCAAGCGAGCGAGGATCGCTCCCGAGCGTGCAAACGGCAGGTTGGCGACGACGACGAAGGACTCGCTCGGCCAGTCGTGCCCGGCGGCGTCCCCTTGAACAATCTCGACGGCATCGAGGTGGCCGAAGCGAGAACGAAGCCGGGCCGTTAGCGCCTGATCGCTCTCGACCACTATCACGCGAGCCCCGGTTCGGCCGATTGCCTGGGTGAGGACCCCCGTGCCTCCGCCGATCTCAACGACGAGATCACCGGGCCCGAGCCGAGCTCCGGCGACGAGGTCAGCTGCGAGTTGCTTACTTCGGAGGAAGTGCTGGCCGGGCCCTTCCCTCGCGGGTCGGCGCCGGACGGCCATGGAACGTCACCATCGTCATCGTGCCGAGATTCTAGTGAGCGGAGGCGTCCACAGTCGACCGGCTCTCGAGGCCGTTCAGCGATAGTCCCTCGGTGCCGCCACCTCGCCTGCGCCGCCTCACTCAGCTCTACGCCGGCCTGACGCTCTACGGCTTCAGCGACGCCCTCATGCTGCTCGCGGGGCTGGGCGTCGATCCCTGGGACGTGCTGCACCAGGGCCTCTCGCGACGATTCGGGCTTGGGGTTGGGACCTGGGCGATCATCGTCGGCGCGGTGGTGCTGGCCCTGTGGATTCCGCTGCGGCAGCGACCGGGTTTCGGCACGATCAGCAATGTCGTCGTGGTCGGCGTCGTCATCGACCTTTGCATGGCGACCATTCCCGCTCCGCACGGGCTGCCGCTCCGGACGACCTTCTTGCTCTCCGGCGTCTTCCTGAACGGCGTCGCCACGGGCGCCTACATCGGCGCGGGTCTCGGCCCGGGCCCGCGCGACGGGGTGATGATGGGGTTCGCGGCTCGTGGCCACTCGATTCGCGTCGTGCGCACCACGCTCGAGCTAAGCGCCCTCGCGAGTGGATGGGCGCTCGGCGGCACGGTCGGAATCGGCACGATCGTCTACGCACTGGCCATCGGACCGCTGGCGCACTTCTTCATCCCGCTCCTCCGCATCGACGAGCGA
>JALYLK010000031.1 GCA_030774275.1 Actinomycetota bacterium | reverse complement strand
GCGCTACGCGACGGAAACGCTCATCTCGACCAGCCAGTGGTTCATCACCGTCGACCAGAACCCGAACGCGCAAGGCGAAGGCGGTATCTGCCAAGGCGACTCCGGCGGGCCGCACCTACTACCGGGGACATCGGCCGCTGTCGCGGTGACCACCGCGTTCTTCAGCAAGTGGTGCTGGTCGACGAGCCGCGACAGCCGGCTCGACACGCCCGGCGTTCTCCAGTTCCTCCGGCAGTTCGCGCCGTCGGCGTGAGCGCCCGAGCGAAAGGCTAGCCCGAGCAGCTCAACTCAACCTTCGAAGCTAACCATCAGGGTCTTGCACGAAACACAGGCGGGAGCCACCCTCTCGAACCCGGTAGGGCTCGCGCTCGGGCTCGATACCTTGCTCCTTCAGACGCGCCAGCGTCGCGTCCAGATCGTCGACCCCGATCGCGACGTGACCGTAGCCGGTACCGAGCTCGTAGCTGCGCCCATCGTGGTTGAAGGTCAGCTCGAGCTCCTCTTCTTGGCCGGGAACACCGAAGAAATAGTTCGTCGCCTCCGTCTCGCCGTCGCGGACGATGTCCATCTCGCGCCGGAACTCGAAGCCCAGCGCCTCGTAGAAGGCTCCTGTCCGGATCGGTGATCCGGTACATGGTGTGTAGGTAGCGAGTCATAAGCGAATCCTAGGGTCGTCTCGTCTCTGCCGGACGGGTTCGTTAAGGGAGAGCACAGGATGGCGACCGCGCAGGACAAATGCCCCGCACGGTCGCCGGGGTGCTTCTAGGAGGGTCTAGCGTTTTGACTAGCGAAACGACGGCCTATCCAACGGAGCGTCGCCCAACTCACGAGCAACACGCCAACTGCGGTGTATCTGACGAGGGTGTAGTCCCCGCGGAAGTCATTCTTCGTCGGTGGGACGAGCGGAGACATACGACTCCGCCACACGTTATCTCGCTCTGGTTTCGCTTACGCCGCGAGTGGAACGGCTCGCGCTCGGGCGAGCGCCACCGACAGGCGGGCGAGGATGCAGAGGTCAGCGTGAAGCGCGACCTTCTCGCCGCCGCGAACCCGCAGCGGCCCGAGTCCCCACTCGTGCTTCAATCGGCCGAATTCTCGTTCCACTGCGGAGCGGCCCCGGTAGAGATCGCCCCACCGCTTCGACTCACGCGGGCGACGTACGTGGATGAGCGTGCGCGCACCGGCGTCGCCGGCTTCGGAGAGTTCGACTTCCGCTTCGGCAACAGCGCGCCAACCGTCATGCACGACGTGATGAGCGCGCTCGCAGCCGCGGTCGGCGTCGGCGCGTAGCGCGCGCAGGTCTGTGGTAGCCGCCCCGCGAACGCTGCGAACGCCCGTCGTGCGTTGACGGGGATGCGAAGCCGGATCTCGCCGGCCCTCGGCGTGCGGAGGGATCATCGAGTCGCGGGCGATGGGCTCAGACCTAGACGGTTACGCGGAGTCCGGCATGAGGACTCGAACGGGAACCTCCCTCGTAATGAAGGGGTCTCCGGTTCGAGTCCGGGCGTCGGCTTCGCACAACGCCTGCTTGGCTGCTAGCAAACGTTGCCGTATCTGGCAACGATACGGCGCCTAGACCCTCCGGCCTGTAGGGGTTGAAATTCGGTTTCGCCCCAGTTCCGGAAGATCGCCGGGGGCGGAGGGCGAGGGGTCAGCCGTTCGGGCTCGCGTCGGACGCGTCGGCGAGCGCGGTGGTGAGGAAGCGCGTGGGGTCCAAGAACTCGTCTGCCTTTTCCTTTCACGGCGGGCGCAAGTACTGCCACAACGGGGAGCATGGCCCTCGCCCACCACCACGGCGGGGCTAGCGGCGAAGAGGATGCCCGCCAGAGGGGTCCGCGATCGCCATTCATGGTCCCCCGTCGCGGTCCCCAGGAAGCGGTCCTTTTGCAGGGGAAAAGGCTTGGGTGTCCGTGATTCACGTCCTTTGGGGTCCGGGATGGACTCGTCTGCCTATTTCGCATACACGAGAAGTACTGCCAGAACGGGGGCATGGCCTTCGCCCACCAAAGGGTCCGCGATTAGGCATCGTAGCCCCCTTCGTGGCTCCCCGGAAGCGGCTGGTTTGCAGGGGAGGCCTTGGGGTCCGCGATCCGCGCCTTTGGGGGCAGGACTCGTTTGCATTAGCTCCTGCGTTGAGGGTGTCCACCACGCCCCCGGACGAAGACGGACGCGACTTGAACCGCTGCGGAGCGACGCCCGAAGGCGGTATCGAAGCAGGCAAGGAACACAAAGAGAAGGCCAGCAGTGACGGGATACCCCTCCCCGAAAAGCGCGGCCGCGATCGCCCCGAGCGCAAACATGAACGCCAAAACGAGCGCGACCCAACGCGAGGGATTCCCGCGAGGATCGCTCAGCCAACTGCCCGCGCTCGAGGACATCATTGGCTCCTACACCGCAC
>JALYLK010000030.1 GCA_030774275.1 Actinomycetota bacterium | reverse complement strand
CTCGACTCGCGTCCGGCCGAGCGCCGCGTGATCGTCGAGAACCTGAACGTGGTCAAACGCCACACGCGCCCGAAGCCGATGCGCGATTCGAGCCGGATGGGTGGCACGCAGATGACGCCCGGCGGTGTGATCGAGAAGGCCGCGCCGGTGCCGGTGGCGAACGTGATGGTCGTCTGTCCGACCTGCAACCGGCCGACCAGGATCGGGATGAAGGCGAAGACCGTCAAGGACAAGCAGCTGCACGTCCGCGTCTGCAAGCGCGCCGACTGCGGCGAGGAGATCGACAAGTAATGGCTCGGTCCCGCAAGGCGAGCACCAACGGCAACGGCTACCAGCCGCGCCTGAAGGAGCGCTACGAGGAGGAGCTGCGCGGCCAGCTCAAGGACCGGCTCGGCGTCTCCTCGATCATGGAGGTCCCGCGCCTGCAGAAGATCACCCTCAACATGGGCATCGGCGACGCGAAGACAGAGACCAAGGTGCTCGAGAACGCCCTCGAACAGCTGACGACGATCGCCGGCCAGCGTGCGCAGGTGCGCCGGGCCCGCAAGTCGATCGCGAGCTTCAAGCTGCGCGAAGGGATGCCGGTCGGCGTCCGCGTAACCCTGCGCGGCGCCCGCATGTGGGAGTTCCTCGACCGGCTGATCTCGATCGCGCTGCCGCGGATCCGCGACTTCCGCGGTTTGAGTCCACGCTCTTTCGACGGGCGGGGGAATTTCTCCCTCGGAATCCGCGAGCAGATCATCTTTCCCGAGATCAACTACGACGACGTCGACACGATCCGCGGTTTGGACGTTGCGATCACGACGACGGCTGAGGACAACGCGCAGGCCGAGGCGCTCCTGCGCGGTCTCGGCATGCCTTTCCCGGGCATGGCGGAAGCCGGCGCCGGCGAGGATGAAGAAGCAGAAGGAGAAGAGACCTAGTGGCCAAGAAATCCCTGATCGTCAAAGCGTCGCGCCCGCAGAAGTTCAAGGTGCGCAACTACACGCGCTGCAGGCGCTGCGGCCGCCCGCGCGCGGTCTACCGCAAATTCGGCCTCTGCCGGATCTGCCTGCGCGAGCTCGCGCACGAGGGCACGATCCCCGGCATGACTAAATCAAGTTGGTGATGACGCGATGATGACCGACCCGATAGCTGACATGTTGAGCCGAATCCGGAACGCGAACCGCGCGCTCCACGACCGGGTGGAGATGCCGAACTCGCGGATGAAGGAGGGGATTGCCCGCCTGCTCAAGGAGGAGGGCTATATCCGCGACTACCACGTCGAGAACGGTGGCTCCTACAAACGGCTCGTCATCGATCTCAAGTACAGCCGCAGCCGGGAGCGCGTGATCACGAATCTCAAGCGCATCTCGAAGCCCGGACGCCGTATCTATGCTCGCAAGGACCGCCTGCCGCGCGTGCTGGGCGGTATGGGCGTCGCGATCCTGTCCACCTCGAACGGCCTGATCACGAGCCGAACCGCTCAGGAGAAGGGCGTCGGCGGCGAGGTCGTCTGTTTTATTTGGTGAAAGTGCTGCGCACTTCCACCAAGGGGAAATTCAAATGAGTCGAATCGGAAAACAACCAATCGAATTGCCTAGCGGCGTCAACGTCGCGATCTCTCCTGGACGCGTTCAGGTGAACGGTCCGTTGGGCGAGCTCAGCCAGACCGTGCCGGCGAGGATGCAGGTCGAGCAGGACGACGGGACGCTGGTCGTCAAGCGGCCGACGGACCGCGGCGACGACCGCGCCCTTCACGGGCTGACGCGCTCCCTGATCGCGAACATGGTCGAGGGCGTCACCAGCGGCTTCCAGAAGCGGCTCGAGATCCAGGGCGTCGGCTACCGGGCCACCCTGCGCGGCACCGATCTGGAGCTGAACGTCGGTTTTTCGCATCCGGTCGTGATCAAGCCGCCGCAGGGGATCGCCTTCGAGGTGCCGGACGCGACCACCGTTCTCGTCAAGGGGATCGACAAGCAGCAGGTCGGCGAGATCTCCGCGCAGGTGCGCAAGGTGCGCCCGCCCGAGCCCTACAAGGGCAAGGGCATCCGCTACGAGGGCGAGTACGTGCGAAGGAAAGTAGGCAAGAGAGCGTAATGGCCGTTCTGACCAAGCCAGAAGCTCGCGCCCGCCGTCACAAGCGCGTTCGCGGAAAGGTCTTCGGGACGGCCGAGCGGCCACGCCTGGTCGTCTTCCGCTCGAATGCGGGGATCGAGGCGCAGCTCATCGACGACGTCGAGGGGAAGACCCTCGCCGGCGCAACGTGGCTACACCTCAAGAAGTCGTTCAAGGGCAACAAGACCCAGCAAGCGGCCGAGGTGGGCAAGCTGCTGGCCGAGAGGGCGAAGCAGGCTAACCTCGAGCCGGTCGTCTTCGACCGCGGGGGTTACCTGTTCCACGGACGCGTGAAGGCGCTCGCAGAGGCAGCGCGCGAAGGAGGACTGAAGTTTTGAGCACGACTCCGGTCGAACGTGAAGTCATCGAGCGCGAGCGAGAGCGCGAGCTCAAGGAACGCGTGGTCGAGATCAACCGAGTCGCCAAGGTGGTCAAGGGCGGCCGGCGTTTCTCGTTCACGGCGCTGGTCGTGATCGGCGACGAGGTCGATCGCGTCGGCGTCGGCTACGGCAAGGCTCGCGAGGTCCCGCTGGCGATCTCGAAGGCCGTCGACGACGCGAAGAAGAACCTGTTCACGGTGCCGAAGAAGGGCACGACGATCACGCACGAGATCCTCGGCGAGTTTGGTGCGGCGCGGGTTCTGCTGCGGCCGGCCAGCGAGGGGACGGGCGTCATCGCCGGCGGCGGCGTCCGCGCCGTGCTCGAGCTCGGCGGCGTCCGCGACATCCTGGCGAAGAGCCTCGGGACGACGAACCCGATCAACATGCTCAAGGCGACGGTGAACGGCCTTCAGCGGCTGCGCCGGCCCGAGGAGGTTGCGCAGATTCGGGGACTGACGGTCTCCCAGGTTCTCCCCATTCCTAAACACGTCGAGGAGCCTGCTGCAGAAGAAGCGCCTGCTGTCGAGGCGGCTGCTGTCGAAGAACCGGTGCCCGAGGAGGAAGCAACCGATGGCGAAGTTGCTGATAACTCAGACGCGTAGCCAGATTGGCCAGAGCGAGCGTCACCGCGGCACGTTGCGGGCGCTCGGACTGGGCAAGATCGGCCGCTCTGCGGAGCACGCGGAAAGCCCGCAGCTCGCCGGTATGCTCAGGAAGGTCCGCCACTTGGTGAAGGTCGAGGACGCCTAGTCGCATGCCAGAGAAGCTGAACCTTTCGAATCTGAAGCCTGCCCAGGCGCGCAAGGATCGCAAGCGTGTCGGTCGCGGCCCCGGCTCCGGGAAGGGGCGGTACTCGACGCGTGGCCTCAAGGGCCAGAAGTCGCGCTCGGGCTCGCACAAGATGCGTGCCGGCTTCGAGGGCGGTCAGATGCCGATCTACATGCGGCTCGGCAAGCAGCGCGGCCCGTACTCGAAGGACGCCATGCCCATGGGTCCGCACCGCACTCATACGGTGGCGGTCAATGTCCGCGACCTCGAGCGCTTCGACGCGGGCACCGAGATCACGCCCGACTCGCTCGCGCAGGCCGGGCTGATCCGCAACACGAAGTACGACCTGAAGATCCTCGGCCACGGCGATCTGTCCAAGAAGCTCGCCGTCAGCGCGCACAACTTCTCCAAGAGCGCGCGCGAGAAGATCGAACAGGCAGGCGGTTCGATCACCTGGCTCCGCGGCGAGCCCGAACCGCGCAAGCCGAAGCGGCGGCCGGCGCCGAAGGCGCCCGTCCGCGATAGCGGACCAGCGGAGGGGAAACCAGCGCGGAGCGATCGGGAGGTTCCACCGGAGCCTGCCAGCGAGATCCCGCAGGACGGGCCGGAAGCGACGGAGGAGCCTGAGTCGTCCTCCGAGGCCGACGAGGGCTCGGAGGAATAGTGTTTTCCTGGCTCGCCAACGCCTGGCGCGTCCCCGAGTTGCGCCGCAGGGTTCTGTTCACTGGCCTCATCCTGGGGCTCTACCGGCTCGGCTCGTGGATGCCCGCTCCGGGCGTCAATTCGCAGTCGATCCAGGATTTCTTCGGCTCCGGCGGCCGAGGTAGCTCGATCCTTGGGCTGCTGAACCTGTTCTCGGGCTCGGCGCTGTCGCGTTTCTCGATCTTCGCGCTCGGGATCATGCCCTACGTCACCGCCTCGATCATTCTGCAGCTCCTGACCGTCGTGATCCCCAAGCTGGAGGAACTCCAGAAAGAGGGCGAGGCGGGGATGGCCAAGATCAACCAGTACACGCGGTACCTCACCGTCGTGCTGGCGGCTGCGCAGTCGACCGGCTACGCCTTCTTGTTCAAGCGCGAGCACGTTTTGGCGGCAAACTCGGGCCGGCTGGTGCTGATCGTCGTCACGCTGACCGCCGGCTGCACCCTGCTGATGTGGATGGGCGAGCTGATCACGAAGCGCGGGATCGGCAACGGGATCTCGCTGCTGATCTTCGCCTCGATTCTCGCGACGGCACCCGCCGGGGTGGTGGCTTGGTACAACGGCGGCCCGATGGAGAAGCTGTTCTTCCCGCTTGTGGCGATCGGGATCGTCGTCGCGGTCGTCTTCATCCAGGAGGGCCAGCGCCGGATCCCGATCCAGTACGCCAAGCAGATGGTCGGCCGGCGGATGACCTCCGGCGGCTCGACCTACCTGCCTTTACGCGTGAACATGGCGGGAGTCATCCCGGTCATCTTCGCGGCGGCCGTGATGGCCTTCCCGCCGACGATCGCCCAGTTCGTGCCCTCGACGCAGTCGTTCGTCAACCGGCACTTCCAGCCCTCGAGCGGGGGGTACCTGCTCACCGAGGCAGTCCTGATCGTGGTCTTCACCTACTTCTACACGGCTGTCCAGTTCAACCCGGTTGACCAGGCCGACAACCTGCGGAAGTACGGCGGTTACATCCCGGGCATCCGGCCCGGCCCGCCGACTGCGCAGTACCTCGATCGTGTGCTGACCCGGCTGACGCTGCCCGGCTCGCTCTACCTGGCCGCCGTCGCCGTGCTTCCGAGCCTCTTCATCCGCTACGGCGGCTTCTCGCAGGCAACTTCGCGCGCCCTCGGCGGTACCTCTGTGCTGATCGTCGTCGGCGTCGCGCTCGACACGATGCGCCAGATGGAGTCGCAGATGATGATGCGCTCCTACGAAGGCTTCCTGAGATAAGCGTGTCCACGCGGTTCTGGGGGCCGGGCCAGGCGGCCGCGGAGCCGGGCTTTGCCCGGCGGGAGCGGTCGCCGGCCAGGAGTGCGTGGTGAACATCTTGCTTCTGGGTCCACAGGGATCCGGGAAAGGAACGCAGGCCAGGCGCATCTCGGCCGAATACGGGATCCCGCACATCGCCACCGGCGACATGCTGCGCGCCGCGATCGCGGAACGGACGCCGCTGGGGCAGCAGGTGAAGCCGATCCTCGAAGGCGGCGAGCTCGTTCCGGACGAGCTGATTATCGAGCTGATCCGCCAGCGGCTCGAGGAGCCCGACGCAGCCGAGGGATTCGTGCTCGACGGCTTCCCGCGCACGATGCCGCAGGCCGACGCCCTCGACGCGATGCTGCGCGAGATCGGGCGCGAGCTGACGGTTGTCTTCGCGCTCCAGGTCTCCGACGAGATCTGCATCGAAAGGCTCTTGAAGCGTGCCCGGGACGAGCGACGCCCCGATGACACGCCCGAGGCGATCGGCAGGCGCCTCGAGCTCTACCATCGCGAGACGGAGCCGCTGATCGAGCACTACCGGACGCTGGGGGTCCTCGTTCCGATCCACGCCGACGGTACGCCGAACGAGGTCTTCGCCGAGATTCAGGCCGCGTTGGAGCAGGTCGCCGTCCGATGATCATCCGGAAGTCCCAGGAGGAGATCGACGGCATGGCCCGCGCTGGCGAGGTCGTCGTCGACACGCTGACGATGATCGGCGAGGAGCTCAGGCCGGGGATCTCCATGCTCGAGCTCGATCGCCTGGCCGAGGAGTACATCCGCGACCGCGGCGGGGTTCCGACGTCCAAGGGTTACCGCGGCTACCCGGCGACGCTCTGCATCTCGCCGAACGCGATGATCGTCCACGGCATCCCGACCGAGTACAGGGCCAGAGAGGGCGATCTGGTTTCCGTCGATCTCGGCGTCACGCTCGACGGGCTCATCGCAGACAGTGCCTACACGTTCGGCGTCGGCGAGATCTCGGAGGACGCGCAGCGACTGTTGGACGTCTGCCAGGAGGCGCTCGCGGCCGGAATCGAGCAGGCGCGGGTCGGCCGGCACGTTTCCGACATCGGCCACTCGATCCAGACGGTGGTCGAAGGCGCCGGCTTTTCCGTCGTCCGCAGCCTGGTCGGTCACGGCGTCGGACGCGCCTACCACGAGGATCCGCAGATCCCGAACTTCGGAGCTCCGGGTCGCGGCCCCGAGCTGCTTCCCGGGATGACCCTGGCGATCGAGCCGATGATCACCGCCGGGGGGCCCGATGTGGTCGTGCACGCGGACGAGTGGTCGATTTCCTCGGCGGATGGCTCGCTGTCGGCCCACTTCGAGCACACCGTCGCGGTAACCGAGGAAGGCCCGCGCGTCCTCACGGCCGCGAAACGGCGTGCCGAAGCGGGTTTGCTACCATGACCAGCCGCGGCGAGAGCCGTGTCTTTCCGTGTCCCGACAACCGCGCTGAAGGCGCGGTTTCTGCGAGGTAATTGGCAAAGCAAGACGACAAGATCGAGGTCGAAGGCGAGATCACCGAGGCGCTTCCCAGCACGATGTTCCGCGTCAGGTTGGACGACGGCCATGAGGTGCTGGCGAAGATCTCGGGGAAGATGCGAAAGCACTACATCCGCATCCTTCCCGGCGACAAGGTGAAGGTTGAGCTATCGCCCTACGACCTCACGCGCGGCCGAATCACTTACAGAGAACGCTAAGAGAAAGAGAACCATGAAAGTCAGAGCTTCAGTCAAAGCCATGTGTGAACGCTGCCGCGTGATCAAGCGGCACGGTCGAACCATGGTCATTTGCACCAACCCACGACATAAGCAAAGGCAAGGCTAAGTGGATCACCTGGCGACATCTCGCGGCGCCTGGCCCACGATCACGCGGCGCGCTGCCGCGTCCTCAGTCGCGCCCGGGCTAACCAGCCCGAGCGCTCCCTGCGTCCTTGCATCGCTTGGTGCTCGTGACCCAGGCATCCACCAATGTCACCAGGAGATCCACTAGTGGCCAGAATCGCCGGAGTCAACCTTCCGAATCAGAAGCGGCTCGAGATTGGGCTGACCTACATCTACGGGATCGGCCAGCCGAGCGCGCGCAAGGTCTGTGCCGAGCTGGGCCTCTCGCCCGACGAAAAGGTCAAAGACCTGACCGATGACGAGGTGACCAAGCTCCGCGAGTACATCGACAGCAACCTTCAGGTCGAGGGCGATCTGCGCCGGGAGCGCCAGCAGGCGATCAAGAGGCTGCAGGAGATCGGCGCGTATCGAGGCCTGCGCCACCGCCGCGGCCTGCCCGTGCACGGCCAGCGCACGAAGACGAACGCGCGCACCCGCAAAGGCCCGAAGAAGACCGTCGGGCGCGGCAAGAAGGCGGCGGCCAGAACCTGATGGCACCCCCTCGTAAGCCGGCGACCCGTGGTCGCACACGCCGCCGTGTTCGCAAGAACATCGCGATCGGACAGGCTCACATCAAGACGTCGTTCAACAACACGATCGTCTCGCTGACCGACGGCGAGGGGAACGTGATCGCCTGGGAGTCCGCCGGCTCCGC
>JALYLK010000029.1 GCA_030774275.1 Actinomycetota bacterium | reverse complement strand
CTACGTCTCGCCGGTGATCCACGTCAACGCGGCCGGCACCTACCACTGGATCGCCAACTACGGTGGCGACGCCAACAACAGCGCCACCGCGAACACCTGCAACGGGGCGAACGAGAACGTCGTCGTCTCACCGCGCGGCACCTCGCTGACGACCGACGCCGGCGGCCCCTTCCGGATCGGTGAGGGAGGCACGGTCGACCTGCACGACACGGCGAAGCTCTCGGGCGCGACCGCCACCGCGGGCGGCACGATCACCTTCCACCTCTTCCTCGGCGCCGACTGCTCGCCCGAGAACGAGGTCGCAGGCAGCCCGGTCACGAACCAGAACATCTCGGGCGACGGCTCCTACGACTCGCCCTCGATCAGCGTCAGCCAGCCGGGCGTCTACCACTGGGTCGCCGTCTATAGCGGCGACGACAACAACAACGGCTTCACGACTACCTGCGGCGACGAGAACGAGAACCCGCTCGTGATCCAGCCGCACATCTCGGTCGTCAAGACGCCCGACGAACAGGTGATCCGGAACGGCGACAGCGTCTCCTGGACGATCCAGGTGATCAACGACGGCACCTCGACGCTGAGCGACGTCAACGTCACCGACGAGCAGGCACCAGGCTGCGCACGCACCAGCGCCGACATCCCGGGGCTGGCCTCGATGCCGCCCGCCCCGGCGGAAGGCTCGAGCGTGTCCTACACCTGCTCGCGGGACAGCAACACCGCCAGCTTCACCAACGTGGCGGTCGCGACTGGCACGCCCGAGGTCGGTCCGGACGTGAGTGCTGAGGACTCGGCCCACGTCACCGTGATCAACCCGGCGATCTCGATCTCGAAGACGCCGCACTCGCAGACGGTCGGCTTCGCCGGCACGGTCACCTTCACGATCGGGGTCAAGAACACGGGTGACTCCACCCTGACCAACGTGATCGTCACCGACGCCCAGGCGCCCGGCTGCGCACGCACGAGCGCCGACATCCCGCAGCTGGCCTCGATGGCTCCCGGCGACGAGCTCAGCTACAGCTGCACGCTCGCCAACGTGGTCGCCGACTTCACTAACGTCGCGACCGCGACCGGCCATCCGGAGAAAGGACCGGATGTAACGGCCAGCGACTCGGCCGCGGTCACGGTCGGCCCGCCGCCGCCTCCGGTCACCCACCCCGCGATCTCGATCGTCAAGGACCCGAAGTCGCAGACGGTCACCGTCGGCAACAAGGCGACCTTCAAGATCACGGTCACCAACACGGGCGACGTCGCCCTGACCAACGTCACGGTTAGCGACCCGTTGTCGCCGAACTGCAACCGCACGATCGGTACGCTCGCCCCGGGCGCTTCGACCAGCTACACCTGCACCAAGGCGAACGTCAGGTCGAGCTTCAACAACGTCGCGGTCGCATCCGGCACCGCCGGCACGCAGACCGTGACCGCCCGGGACACGGCGCCGGTGACGGCAAAGGCGCCCTTCGTGCCCAAGAAGGTCAAGCCGAAGGTTGTCTCGCACAAGAAGCCGAAGGCGACCGGGTAACGACCGAAACCGAAGCTACACTGGGGCGGCCTTGGGGGGCCGCCCCAGTGCGTGACCGGAGACCGGGGGGACGTTAATGCACAACTCAGCTTCTGAGAATCGCCCGACGCTTCTCACGTCGATCGCGCTCGCGGGCGCGTTCGCCGCGTTGGTGGTGGCGCTGCTTTCGCTCGCACCTCCGGCTCGCGGCGGCTCAGGCTCGGCCGCGCTGTACCCGCGCACGATCAAGCTGACCGACAACAAGATCGCCCACTGGGCCGGGGTGATGAGGCGAGCGGTGGTGCGTTCCAAGCCGGGCCTCGCGTCGCGCATCGTCACGACGTTGCCGACAGGGACGACCGACGGCACCCAGAACATCGTGCTCGTTCTTTCCCGAGTCGACATCAGCCCCCACCAGAGCTGGTACCGGGTGAGGCTGCCGATTCTGCCCAACAACAAGGTCGGCTACGTCCAAGGGCGCTACCTGAGCAGCCTTTTCGTCGTGCACACCCACCTCTACGTCGACCGCGGCTCATTGACGGCCACGCTCAAGCGCGACGGCAAGACGATCTTCAAGACGATCGTCGGCGTCGGGAGGAGCTACTGGCCTACACCAGCGGGCGAGTTCTACATTCGGGACAAGCTGACGAACTTCAACAACCCCTTCTACGGGCCGGTCGCCTTCGGCACGAGCGCCCGCTCGCCGACCTTGACCGACTGGCCAGGTGGAGGCTACGTGGGTGTCCACGGCACCAACGAGCCGGGGATCCTGCCCGGGCACGTCTCTCACGGGTGCATCCGCATGCGGAATCCAGCCATCCTCGCGCTGGCGCGGCTGATGCCTGTGGGCACGCCGCTGACGATTCGCTAGAGCTCCGGGTCTAGGGCCAAGCCGGATCGTTCGGGTGCAGGTCTAGCCGGCCGCCGTCGTGGCAATCCGGCGAGCTGTATTCCGGAGGCATCCGGCCGGGGAGCTGGTCGAATGAGAACGCGGCGAGGGCTTGCGCCTGCTCGGGGGAGGCGCCGAGCCGACGGGCGACGAAGGCGATCGCCTGCAGCGCGTAGCACTGGGTCTGGGCCTCGTTTCGGACGCCCGCTAGGTGGTACGACTCGTGGGCGAGCGTGTTGACCGACCAGGCGATCTCCAGCGGTCGTTGGCATGGGAGCAAGCAACCCGGGCTCTCCTTCAGCGCCTGCGAATAGGCGTGGAGCGTCTGGCAGATCCCCTCCTGCAGGTACGAAACCGAGACCGCCTTGTCGCCGATGAATCCGGTGCGGCCGGACTCCCCTTGCGCGCCCGTCAGGGCGCCCGAAACACCTTCGCAGCGGATCGTCACCGGCCGGCGCGCGAGCTCGCTGGCGATCGCGCTCAGCCGCAAGTCCCCCGGCTTGGCCGCGGCGGCTGCGCCATGGTGGAGCAGGGCCGTGAGCACGCCGAGCAGTGCCAGGAGAAAGAACGCAAGCGCGCGCACGCCACTCTTGTCGGCAAAACCCACGCGCGCGCTTAGGCGGGCGGACGCCGAACCCGCTGCGGCCCGGACCTTGACGGGTTCCTGCAAGGATCAAGACGGCCGGTGTGGGAAGAAGCTGACCGCTGACGCCGTTTCCGAGCGAACTACCTACGAGGAGGCTCAAATGTCCCAGCTCACTGACAAGCAGCGCGAGTTCATTGCCGAGAACCCCTACGTCGGCACAGCCACGACGCTCCGGCGGGACGGTTCGCCGCACAACACGATCGTTTGGGTGGACGCCGAGGATGGAGTCGTGACGTTCAACACCGCGGTCGGTCGTGCGAAGGAGCGCCACCTCCGCCGGGACCCGCGAGCGGCGGTCACCGTCGTCCACCCCGAAAACACCTACCAGTGGGTCTCGGTCAGCGGCCTAGCCGAGCTGACGACCGAGGGTGCGGACGACCAGATCGACCATCTGGCCAAGAAGTACCTGGGCCAGGACAAGTATCCGTGGCGCAATCCGGACGAGACCCGGATCACGGTCCGCATCACGCCGGAGAAAGTCGACGCGGCAGGCCTGGACGAGTAGCGAGGGTGCCAGGTCTGACCGACGACGCGGCGCAGCTGATGCTGGAGCCGAACTTTGCGACTGTCGCCACGTTGAACCCAGACGGGTCGTCACAACTCAGCATCGTCTGGATCGACTGGGACGGTAAGGACGTTCTCTTCAACACCGCCGCCGGGAGGGCGAAGCCGCGCAACCTCGAGCACGACCCCCGCGTGAGCGTGCTCGTCGTCGACCGTGAGGACGGCTATCGCTGGGTTGCCGTTCGCGGCGTTGCTGAGATGACAGCTGACGGCGCGGACGAGCACATCGACAAGCTCGCGCGCAAGTACACGGGTGAGGGTTGGCAGCCGAAGCCGGGCGAGCAGCGGCTGCTGGTCCGCGTCCGGCTCGAGCACGTCAATGCGTACGGTCTCTAGGTGACCCTGATTCTCTGCGACGTCGGCCCGCGCGACGGGCTGCAGAACG
>JALYLK010000028.1 GCA_030774275.1 Actinomycetota bacterium | reverse complement strand
CGATGCTTCGCTCGAGCTCCTCGCGCGTACGGCGGTGAGTCACGCCGAGGCCGGGGCCGACATGGTCTGGCCGAGCGACATGATGGACGGCCGTGTCGGCGCGATCCGGGCGGCGCTCGACGATTCGGACTTCGAGCAGGTCCCGATTGTTTCCTACGCCGCGAAGTACGCCTCGGCCTTCTATGGGCCGTTTCGGGAGGCCGCCGAGTCGGCGCCTTCGTTCGGTGATCGCCGCGGATACCAGCTCGATCCCTCGAACGTTCGGGAGGCGCTGCGCGAGTGCGAGCTGGACGTGCAAGAGGGCGCGGACGCGCTGATTGTCAAGCCGGCGCTCCCCTACCTCGACGTCCTGCACGCCGTTCGCGACAGGTTCGAGCTGCCGGTTGGCGCGTTCAACGTCTCCGGCGAGTACGCGATGCTCAAGGCGGCCGCGCAGTCCGGCTGGCTCGACGAGCGCCAGGCCGCGCTCGAGTCGTTGACCGCGATCAAGCGTGCGGGCGCCGACTTCATCGTCAGCTACTGGACGAAAGAGCTCGCCGAATGGCTGTGATGGCGAGCCTGGCGTGGCGGGCTCGCGAGGTGATCCCCGGCGGCGTCAATTCTCCCGTGCGCGCGATGCGGGCTGTCGGCGTCGACGACCCCCTCTTCGTGCGGCGCGGTGAGGGCGCCTGGATAGAGGACGAAGCCGGCCGCCGCTACGTCGACTGGGTGATGTCATGGGGGCCGCTGATCTTCGGCCACGCGGATCCCGAGACCGTCGACGCGGTCATAGCTGCCGCCCGCGATGGCACGACCTTCGGCGCCTCGACCGAGCGCGAGGTCGAGCTCGCCGAGGAGCTCGTCGACGCGGTGCCGTCGCTCGAGATGGTGCGGCTGGTTTCCTCCGGCACCGAGGCCGCGATGAGCGCGGTCAGGCTTGCACGGGCGGCAACCCGACGCGACCGGATCCTCAAGTTCGTTGGCGGCTACCACGGGCACGCGGATGCGCTCCTCGCCGATTCGGGATCCGGCCTCGCGACGCTTGGCATTCCGGCGTCGCCCGGCGTCACGAGCGGCGCGGCGCAGGACACGCTCCTCGTTCCCTACAACGACATTGACGCGACCGCGACGGCGGTCGAGCGCTGGGGAGAGGGCCTCGCGGCAATCGTCGTCGAGCCGGTGGCTGGGAACATGGGCGTCGTTCCGCCGGCGCCGGGCTTCCTCGAGGCGCTGCGCGATCTCTGCAGCGCGAGCGGCGCGCTGCTCGTCTTCGACGAGGTGATCACCGGGTTCCGCGTCGCACGCGGCGGCGCGCAGGAGCGCTTCGGGGTGATCCCCGATCTGACGCTGCTCGGCAAGATCGCGGGCGGCGGCTTGCCCCTGGCAGCGTTCGGCGGCCGCGGCGACGTTATGGAGCAACTCGCCCCGACCGGCCGGGTCTACCAAGCGGGCACGCTGAGCGGGAACCCGCTGGCGACCGCCGCAGCGCTGTCCGTGGTCCGTCGACTTCGTGATCTAGATCACTACGAGGAGCTCGAGCGGCGCGGCGCCCAGCTCGAGGCGGGTCTCGCCCCGTTTGGAACGGTGCAGCGCGTCGGCGCGATGGCCACGTTGTTCATGGGCAACCAGCCGGTTCGCAACCTCGGTGACGCACAGGACGCCAACACGGAGCGCTACGGGGCTCTCTTCCGTCACCTGCTCGACCGGGGTGTCTACTTCCCGCCCTCTCAGTTCGAGGCGCTGTTCATCTCCACTGCGCACGGCGATGACGAGATCGAGAGAACGGTCCAGGCGGTTGCAGACTTCGACGACTGATCTCTGGACGACGATCGCCTCCGAGGCCCGGAGCGAGAGCCGGCTCTGGAGCGACGCCCTACGGCCGGAGAATGAGCGGGAGCCGGAGGCTGTCTTCTCCCCACTCGGCGAGGAGCGCTACGGGCTCGGCCTCGAGACGATCTACGAGGGCTACCTCGTGCACTACGGGCGGCCGCGCATCTTCGAGCCCGCCGACGCCGACACCGCGCTTCTGCTCGGCGACTACCTCTACGCGCACGGCCTCGTCCGGATCGCGGAGGTCGGCAGCGTCGAGGCCGTCGCCGACCTGGCCGAGCTGATCTCGTTGTGTGCGCAACTCAGAGCCGATTCGGCGCCGGGCGACGGAGCAGCCTGGGGGGCCAGCGCGGCCCTGCTTGGGGCCGGGGAGCTCGGCGAGGCCCGCCTTGCCTTGCGCGACCAGGGCGACGCCGGCCCGCTTACGGCGCTGGCCGAGGCCCACGCGGGTGGCGCGCTCGATCAGGCGCTCGCGGCGCATGACCGCAGACTTCGTTAGGGTCGCGCTCGCATGACCTCGCTCGCGCTCGTATCGCCGCTCGCCGCGACTGCGGCCGAGGAAGGAAAGAAGGTGATCATCGCGATGCTGATCGTGGGCCTGATCTTCCTCGGTGTGATCGTCCTCGGCGAGACGTCGCGCTGGTTGCGCCACCGGCGGCACTAGCCGAACCGCCTCTTACGGCAGATGCCTGGGCTCGACGAGAGCTCACGCTCAGCGACATAGACTGAACGCGCAGTGGCGCCACCTCGGGACCTACGCGACTGGATCGCGCTGCTCGAGCGCGAAGGCGAGCTCGTTCGCGTCTCGGCCGTGGTCGATCCGCACCTCGAGGTGACCGAGATCGTCGACCGTACGGTCAAGGCCGGTGGGCCGGCACTGCTCTTCGAGAACCCGAGCGGCTCGAGCCATCCGTTGTTGATCAACCAGTTCGGAACCGAGCGGCGCATGTGCATGGCTTTCGGGGTCGAGCGCCTCGACGACGTCGCCGCAAAGCTCGAAGACGTGCTCGAGATGCAGCCGCCGCAGGGCCTCGTCGACAAGGTGCGCGGGCTCAAGAAGCTGAAGTCGATCGCCGACTCGCTGCCTCAGACGACGCGACGCGGGCCGGCGCAGGAGGTGGTCCTCACAGGCGACGACGTCGATCTCGGCGCGCTCCCCGTACAGACCTGCTGGCCGGGGGACGCGGCGCCCTTCATCACGCTCCCCGCCGTGATCACCAAGGACCCGCACACGGGCACACGCAACGTCGGCATGTACCGGATGCAGGTTCTCGATCGCGCGACCACCGCGATGCACTGGCAGATCCACAAGGACGGGCGCGCGGACTACCTGGCGACCGACGGGCGGATCGAGGTCGCCGTCGCGCTCGGGCTCGATCCGGTTACGACCTACGCGGCGAGCGCGCCGCTGCCGAAGCACATCGACGAGCTGAT
The DNA here is from genome assembly GCA_030774275.1 of Actinomycetota bacterium. Taxonomy (GTDB): domain Bacteria; phylum Actinomycetota; class Thermoleophilia; order Gaiellales; family Gaiellaceae; genus 13-2-20CM-68-14. The sequence continues at coordinate 390 of JALYLK010000028.1, read as the reverse complement.
GCTCGCCGGCTTCCTGCGCGGCGAGCCGGTGCAGCTCGTCAAAGGGAAGACGGTCGAGCTCGACGTTCCGGCCAACGCTGAGATCGTGCTCGAGGGCTACATCGACAAGGACGAGCTGACCGCCGAGGGCCCGTTCGGCGACCACACAGGCTTCTACACGCCGGCCGAGCCGTTCCCCGTGTTCCACATCACCGCGATGACGATGCGACGCGACGCGATCTACCCGTCGATCGTCGTCGGCAAGCCGGTGCAGGAGGACGCGTGGCTCGGCAAGGCGACCGAGCGGATCTTCCTGCCGGCGGTGAAGATGACCGTCCCCGAGATCGTCGACTACGACCTTCCCGTCGCGGGCGTCTTCCACAACTGCTGCATCGTCTCGATCCGCAAGGC